>JACDBM010000223.1 GCA_013694945.1 Chthoniobacterales bacterium | reverse complement strand
GCGATGATACGCTGCTTGCCCATGCGCCGGGCGAGAAGAATTTGGCCGAGCGCGTTGTTGATCTTGTGGGCGCCGGTATGGAGAAGATCTTCGCGCTTCAGGTAAATCTTCGCACCACCGAGTTGTGTTGTGAGGCGTTCCGCGAAGTAGAGCGGAGTGGGCCGGCCGGCGAAGTCGCGGAGCAATCCGTCCAGCTCTTGCTGAAAGCTGCGGTCTCGGCGCGCCCGCTCATATTCCGCGGTCAGTTCCTCGAGCGCGGCCATGAGCGTTTCGGGCACGAACATGCCTCCGTAGGGTCCGAAGTGGCCGCGCGCGTCGGGCACCGTTTCGAGGCTTTGCATGAGGGAACGAAGTTAGGACGCGGCCCTTGCGCTGCAAAGGTTTTGTCGGTCGCGCGCAATCAGGTACGAGACAGCGCGGCGATGCGGGGAGGGGAGCGGGAGCGTTTCGAGCGACTCAAGCGGAAACCAGGAATGCGCAGGAGCGGTCGAGACGGGAACACCTCGATAGACCGTGAGGGTGATTCGATGATGGGTGAATGGGAACTCGGAGCGGTAGAGTGGCTTCTCGCGTGAGGGCGCTTCGCGGAGCCGCGGAAGAATCCACATCCCGCGCCAGCGATCCTGCGACTGCTCGAGCAGCAGTTGGCCGCTCTCGATGGTAAAACGGTGATGCTCGGTCAGCATTTTGGTCGCCGCGCGTTCTCTCTTCAGGGGCAGCCGCGCCGGATCGACCCCGCGGCAGAACTGGCGCACTGGGCACATCCCGCATTTCGGCTGGCGCGCTCCGCAGATCACTGCGCCGAGATCCATCAGGGCGGAATTGAATGTGTGCGCGTCATGTTTTGGAACCAGCGCACCCGCAACATTCCAAACCAGCTTCGCGCCGGCCGCGGAATCGATCGGCAGCTCTGAGTTGGAGAGGCGCGAAAGGAGCCGCCCGATATTTGCCTCCACGATCGGGACGGACTTGCCGAAGGCGAAGGTTGCGATGGCGTTCGCGGTATATCGTCCGAGTCCGGGCAAGTTCCGCATCTGCGCAACGGAATCCGGGAAAGTGCCAGTGTCGGTCCCGGCGACTGCTTTCGCGGTGGCATGGAGGTTTCGCGCCCGCGCATAGTAACCAAGCCCCTGCCACGCATGGAGAACATCCGATTCCGACGCGGCCGCGAGGCGCGCAAAGCTGGGGAAGCGGCGGAGCCACTCACTATAATAGGGAATTACAGTTGCGACCTGGGTTTGCTGGAGCATCACTTCCGAGACGAGGATGGCGTAGGGATCGCGCGTGCGGCGCCACGGCAGATCGCGGCCAGCCCCGCGATACCAGCCCAGAAGCCGGGTGCGGAAAGCTCTGCGTCGCGCGATGAGATGTCCGGCAGGATCCACGGAGCGGATAGTAGCCGGTCGTCGCGCCTCGGCCATTACAGAAGTAAGTGTGTTAATCTTCGCGCGATGAATTCCTACACCGCCTTGCTCACGCCCGAGCAAGCCGGCAAACTGCGCGCGCTCCTCAAGAAACTGGGATTCACCTTCGCGCCGCGGCCCTACACGTTATTCTTCGCCCAGAAGGAGAAGCTGAGCGTCGCGGTTTACGAGAAGGGCCCGAAGGTGCTGCTGCAAGGAAAGGGCATTGAGGAGTTCGTGCAGTTCCAGCTTGAGCCGAAGATCCTGGGCGAGGCGAAACTTGGGTATGAGGAAGTGCACTCGCCCGAGATGTTTGAGCCGCACTTCGGCGTGGATGAGAGCGGCAAGGGTGATTTTTTCGGGCCACTGGTGATCGCCGGCGTCTATGTCGATCGCGGCATTGCGCGGAAATTTCTGGAGGCTGGTATCCAGGACAGCAAACGCATCGGTTCGGATGCGCGGATTCGTTCGCTCGCGGATACGATTCGCAAGACGCAAGGCGCTCTCGCGAATACGGTCGTGATCGGGCCGGAGCGTTACAACGTCCTTTACGAGAAGTTCGGCAACCTCAACAGCCTGCTGGGTTGGGGCCACGCGCGAGTGATTGAAAACTTGCTGGAAAAGAAGCCGAGCTGCCCGCGGGCCCTTTCGGATAAATTCGCCGACCCTCGCGTGATCGAGCGATCTCTTCTTCAGCGCGGCCGCGCGATCAAGCTGGAACAGCGCACGAAAGCGGAGTCGGATCTGGCGGTGGCGGCGGCCTCGATCATCGCGCGTGAGGCCTTCATCGACTGGCTGGAGAAGCGCAGCAAAGCCCTGGGGCTAAAGCTCGGGCGCGGAGTCTCGGGGCCGATCAAGGAAACAGCCAGGAAGGTCGTCGAAGCGCACGGGCCCGAGTTCCTGCGCGAGGTCGCGAAGGTGCACTTCCGCACCGCGCATGAGGTTGCGCCCACGAGCTTCGCGGCACCGGCCCCGCGAACGCCGTGGCGCAAGTAAGCCGGAAAGCCAGCAAGCGCTCGGATTGTCTCATCCAGAGCAGGAGACGGAGCCAGGCAGGGCAAGATTCCTGCTAACACTCTCCTCGAGCCATGGAAACTCGCCTCCTCATCCTGAACGCCGATCCGGTCTTCGAGGATCGCGTGATCACGATGGTGGATGAAATGGAGGGTGTGGAGCTGCGCGTCGTTCGCTCGATGTCTGAGGCCATCGGGGTCCTTCTCGCGGAGAACTTCGACGCGTTCCTGCTCGAGGGTGATCCGGATGTGGCTTTGGAGCAGGCGACTAATGCCCGGCAGCATTTCCCTTCGCTCCAGATCGTTTGCCTCACCCCGAAGCCGCCAGAGAACGATTTCGCCGGGACGGCAGACCAACAGAAGATCATCGCGATTACGACGAACCGCAGTGATCGTCGCCTTCGCGCGCTGCTCCATGGATTCATCCATTCTCTGGACGCTCAGTCGCACGAGGCATCCGAGGGGATTGACCCCTGCCATTCGCTGATTGGCAACCTGAACCAATTTTCCGCTGCGGAGATTTTGCAGATGAGCTGCCTGAGTCAGTGCACTGGCCGGTTCACGTTTAAATCGCGCCGTGGCAACAGCGAGATCTACTTGCACCACGGATCTCTACGCCACGCGACTTATGAAAGTCTCCAAGGGGAATCCGCAATCGCCGAGATTTTTCGCTGGCGCCAGGGGCGCTTCTATTTTGAAGAAGGAATCATCAGCCAGGTGCAGACGGTGGACCGGCCCTGGGCGCATCTGCTGATCGATAACCTGCAAAAACTCGACGAGACGATGGAGTTCTCTTCCGCGCAACAATCATGAGAGACAAGGCGCTTGAGAAACAGCTTCGCCTGCTGACCCTGCAGCTGAATAGCTGGAAGAAGCTGCACGACCTGATTACCTATGGCTTGGATAAAGCCAAACCGATCATTTCCGCGGAGCAGGAACGGCTCTTTACGGAAACACGTGCCGATCTTCTGCAGGAAACCGAGCACGCGTTTCGCGAGCTGGGCCTGCTGGGCGAGCTTTCTCACCGTGCGATGAACGTCCTCCAGCGATGCGTTTCGATCCGCGGCGTCCGGGATTTGCCGGCTGAGGACGTGCGGCGTCTGGAATCTGATTGGAATGGCGTCTTTACCAAGCTGGGTGTCCTGCAAGGTCAACGTAAGTCCCACCGAAAAGCGCTGGCTGGACAGACCAGACTCGCCTACTACCTGGCGCTGCTTCTACGTCGTAAAAGTGCAACTGCGTAACGCTTACGGACTGCCCTCGCACCCCTGGCGCACTCCTGACAAGAAACAAAATCTACACGATTGTTGCGGCTGGTGGCGACCTCGTAAGCGATTTAAGGATTAACCATGGCCAAGCTCACCAAACGAGACATTGTCGTCGCCATCAGCAATCAAACAGGGATGGTTCAGCACGAGGTATTTGAAGTCGTGCAACGCACGCTGGACCACATCACGGACAGCCTGGCGAAAAACGTAGCCGTCGAGCTGCGAAACTTCGGTGTCTTTCAACCGAGACTCACAAAACCCCGCGTCGGGCGGAACCCGAACGAACCCGGGAGCAGCTTTGTCATTCCGCCTCGCGCGACAGTCAAATTTAAGGCAGGAAAAATCATGCGCCAGCGCGTCGAAAAGCTCTCCCGTGAGCTGAAGGACGCTTCTGACCGAGGCACTCCTCCGGATACAGCGAAACAGGGCGTCGGCGAACGGGTATCGTAATCCACCGCGCGTCGCGGGCGAGGGCTTCGCTAGCCGCTCGTTTTGGCCGCCGGCTCGATCTCGAGCAGGCTTTGGATTGCCTCTTGGAGGCGGTCGAAGTTAATCGGCTTCGTCAGGTGTTCCGAGAATCCGGCGTCACGCGCGCGATTCACGTCGTTTTCCATGCCGAAGCCGCTCAGCGCGATTCCGCGCATACTCTTCGTGGCGCGAAGTTCCTGCATTAACTCATAGCCGGAGCGGTCCGGGAGACCGATGTCACTAATCAAGAGATCGAACTGTTCCTCTCCGGCTTTCTCGAGAGCCTGATCGGCGGTATGCGCCAGCGTAACTCGATAGCCACGGCGCTCCAGAATCATTTTCATCCCCATGCAGGTGTCCTGATGGTCATCCACCACGAGCAGCCGGGCACCGCGCTTCTCGCTGCGTTTTGTTTCTCCGTCGCGGCCACGCGTAGATCCGCCAACCTCCGCGGCATCGGCCGGCAAAGGGGCAGCCACCGTCCGTAGCGTCACAATGAAAGTGGCGCCGCGATCTTTTCCTTCGCTCTCCCCACGGATCTGGCCGCCATGTGCTGCGACCATCGCCCGGGAAATCGCGAGGCCAAGACCCAGTCCGCCAAAGCGCCGGGTGATCGAGCTTTGTCCCTGCTCGAAGGCATTGAAGATTTTACCCGCTTTCTCCGGCTCGATTCCGATGCCGGTATCGGTGATTCGAATCTCGATTTCGCCCGCCGAACGGTTCAAAGTTTCGATGATGATGCGGCCCTGCGCCGGAGTGAACTTGACGCTGTTCTTAATCAGGTTCCAAAACACCTGCTGGAGCCGGGCGGGGTCTCCTTCGACGTGCTCGAGTTCGGCGCGCGGCCGGAATTTGATCCGCAGATTCTTGGCCTGGATTTCTTCGCGGCAAATCTCATAAGCGCGCTGCAGCATCTCATGCACGCTCACGGTTTCGAAGGTGAGCTGGAGCTTGCCCTTCGAAATGCGCGTCACATCGAGCAAATCATCGATCAAGCGCGCTTCCAGTTCCACGTTCCGCCGGATCACTTCCAGCGCGCGACGGACATTCGGCGAATCGGGAGCGCTCGCTTCGAGTTCGCCGACCATCGCGATCACCGGAGAAAGAGGATTGCGCAGCTCGTGCGAGAGCAGCGCGAGGAATTGATCCTTCGCCGCGTTGGCGGCAATCAACTCCTGACGCAGCGTCACGTCGCGTGTTTTATCTTCCACGAGGTAAAGAACGCCCTGGATGCGCTGTTCGGAACCTTGGAGGCGCAGCAGATTCACATCAACGAAGTGGCTCGCCCCGGTCCGATCCGTGAATGGTTGCTCGATGAGCTGAAATGGCGCGCCCAAGGCGAGGACCCTTTCGATCGCATCGGCTGGCGCGATCTTCACCTCATCGTAAGTGGCGTCGTAAACATCTCGCGCACTGTCGAGACCGCCAAAAGTCTTCGCCATGCTCGCGAAAGCTTCGTTTGCCTGTAGGAAGCTGCGAGAAGCGGGATCGACCAGCGCGATTCCGCTCGGCATGTTCGCAAGGATTTTTTCATTGAAAATGACTTCTCGCTCAATGCGGCGGGCCGCCTCGCGTTGGCGGCGGGTGAATCTGCCAGCGAGCCAGGCGCCGACCGCGGTGAGCAAGATTAGCCAAACCGCAGGAAAGGTGATTTTCCCCAGGAGATCACGGACCGGCTGGTAAGCAGCCGCCTTTGGTTGCTCGACCACGGTGACCCACCCCGTGCTATCGATCGGACTGAACGAATAAAGATTCTCGTGGCGCTCGAGATGCCCCTGTTTCTCTCGTCGAATTTGCTCGACGAGCGTGCTGGCCTGGGCAGAAACGGGAGCCGAGTTCGGCGCAAATTTGTTTGCGAAAAGCGGAGCCCCTTTCTGATCGATTACCTGACAAACGGATTGGTCGGCGAACTCGACGGAGGACAAGCGACGGCCCATCCGTTCCACCAGGACAGAGACACCGAGGTAGCCAGCAATAGTTCCCTCCGGAGTGCGAACGGCGCCGATGATGTCCGCTGTCATACGTCGATCGGGGAGGCGCGGGTGGACCGGCGAGACGTAGGTGGTGGTGGACGCGTTCACCTCCTCGCGCCAGCTCTCGGACGAGAACTCCGCCGCCAGCTCCGGAGGCACCCAGGGGATCGAGGCCACCAGCTTGCCCTCGGCGGAGGCAATGAACATTCCGTCCACGCGCGGG
>JACDBM010000215.1 GCA_013694945.1 Chthoniobacterales bacterium | reverse complement strand
GTGGACGATCGAATCGGCTGCGTCCACCGGAAACAAAACTACTCCATTCCACTTCGGCAGAAGCTGGACCCAGGCGAACGTCTCCCGTCTGCAGAAACAAATGCAGGCAAAGTGACGTGTTGCAGCACGAGCCGCTCATCCCCTGCACGGGCTGCGGCGGGCAGTTTCCAACGTCGTGCACCATGTCTGCCCAACAGTTGCGCTCCGGGCCGGCGGGGATGTTGGTGCTCGGGAGCGTCGCCGTGGCGGTCGCAAGGCTGAGCGCAAAAACGCAGAGAGTGCGCGCGATTCCGCGGACAAGGGCACCACATCTGTTGGCCGAAAAATCGGGAGGGTGCATGAACTTGTGCGTAATCCTCAAGGTGCTCATCGATGAGCGTGACTCGACCAGTGGATAGCTCGAATCTTCCACTCTTCGTCCTTTTTCGCCAGCACCATTAGCTCAGCGTTTTCTGAATCAACCTCCTTAGCCTGGAACTGTCCCGAGCTGCGGCTGGTTGATGTCGTCCAGGCGAGAGTGCCTTCCTGACGGACAATCAACGCGCCTTGTATCGTCGGCACAGCTTTCGCGAATTCAATGTCGGCGGCGAGATGCTCAGCCTCATATTCTTCGCGGGTCTGTCGATGTCCGGTCTCCAGGATCTGCGCGTCCTCCGCCAGCAACGACATGGCGGCCCCGCGATCACCCTTCGCGAGCGCTTCATGAAAGCCGCGCACTGCGCTGGCGATCGCTTCGCGGTCCGGGGCGGTGGCGATTGGCTTCCGGCACGAGGTCGTCAACCCGAGACTCACCAGAATGCAGGTATAGATGAAGCTCCGCGTCACCCGGACGTGGTGGACGCGATTCATGGCTTGGTTCTCGCCTCGAAGGTGAGCGTCACGAAGTCGCTTTCCCAATCGGCTTCGCCGCGAGTTGACTTACGTAAATCGGTGCCGCGCAGCAGCCAGGGGCCTGCCTTGTCGATCCGAAATGCGACGCGACCCGTCGTGCCGGTTTGACGCGTCTCGCCTTTCGTTTCGCCGGCTGCGACTGCGTTGAGCGCAAAATCAGCGTGCGGCGCGCCGTTCTTCAGCACGCGGACGGCGATTTCGTCGCCCACGCGGATCGTTGTGGGATCGTCCTCCGGCACGATCTCAAGCGCAGAGCCGACGGGTTCCGCCCAGGAACGGTCGCCTCCGGGTTCGCCGACAAGCACGAAGGTCTTTTGGTGCTTCGAGTAAAGTTCGCGCCAGCGCTTCGGTTCCATCTCTGCCCACTGCTTTCGCAACGCGGCCGGCGCCCCGATTTCATCGAGATAGTGGTTCACATCTTGGGGCTTCAGATCGATCGACTTCGGAGGCAACTCCACCCAGAAAGTCGCCACCCCAGGCTCCGAGAGCTCAGATTTGAAGATGAGCGCCTTCGGATCTGCGGTGATGTCGGTGACCGCGCGCGTCTTACCATTGAGGCGATAGTTCGCGCTCTCGACGCGCTCCCGCTTCGGGCCTGTCTCCAACTCGGGGAAGGCCATGCCGCTTGTTAGATGAAGCGTCACGTTATCCTTCGCGGAAACTTCAAAGCGATCAGGCAATAGCCAGGTGTCGTGCGCTCGTGAAGTCGCGGCCGGTAGGGCAGCGATCACCGCAATCGCGGATAGCAACCGTGCGTCTCTAATGTTGATGCTCATGTTTATCGTGAGGCTCTGCTTTCGCTGGACTTAGCGCCATCCCGCATTTCGGGCATTTACCCGGTTTTGGCAGTTTCACTTCTGGATGCATCGGGCAGGTGTATTCCGCGCCGGCATGCGCAGCAGAATCGGCCGGCGCGTTTACCTCTACGCCGAAGGCCGCATACGCCTCCCGACCACCGATCTGCGTTTGCAGAAAAAATTTCTGGAACCCGGGCATCTCCGGTTCGACATGAAAGCTTAACTCCGGACCGCCGCGTTCGGTTGCCGCCTGAGGTTCTGTGCCCATCGGGTGAACGTGCGTGACCGACGCGAGGTTCTCCGGGAACGCGACCATGTGAGCGAAGGCGCCCATCACCGGCTCGAGCGCAGTGAAGTCCCTGCCATCCGATGTCGTAACTTTGATCTTCACCATCGTTGCCTTGCCCGCTTGCAGTGGCTCGTCGTTTTCAGTCGTTAGGCTAAAACGGTAACCCTCTGCATCCGTCGTCGCGTTCAGCGTCCTGCTCTTCGTCGCCGCCGGCCCTTGCACTTTGACCTGCGCCTTGGCGTATTCCTGCTGGCCGCTTGCGCTGGGCACCACGTCCGCCCAGACGTGATACGTCCCGCCGAAGCGCGGAGCGAAGTCGAACCGGTATTCGCCCGGATTTTCGCCCGCGACTGGATGCTCGTGATGATAATCGGTCAGCGTGTCATCGATGACCAGCAGGTGCAGCTTTTCCGTGTGAGCGACCTGGAGTTGATCGAGCGTAATCGCTTTGCCGTCTTTGCCGGTCAGGCGCAGAACAGCAGGTGCCGTCTTGCCGGCCACGTGAGTCGCGGGGGCGACGAGCTCCGCCTTGATGGAACTCGCCGGATTCGAATGATCATGTTGGGCGAGCGCCGCGAGGCTCGTAAGGAAGTTAGCCGCGGCGACGAAAAATGTGAGGATGCGAGACATAGAATGGCGCAAATATATGGACTTACCGTTCTATTTCGCCGGGGACCCGAGCTGCTTCTCGACCATGCCCATCGTTGCTTCGAGCGTCTTCAGGCTGGAATCGACCTTGGCGAAATCTTTCGCATCCGCAGCCGTGTGAACTTTCTCTGAAGCAGCGATTGCATTCTTGATTGCCCCCTCGAAACGGGCTTTGTCGCCGCTGCCGCCCTTTTCCTGAATCTGCATCAGCGCGGCAACGAGCTTCTCCTGCTGGTCGTGAATTGGCTCATGCTGCTTCGCTGCGGCGGCAGCTTTGATGGCGGTAAGTGATTCTTGCGCCGTTTTCCAAGCGTCGGCAGCCGGTCCCATAGCGTGGGAGGTGGGGCCATGCTTGTGTTCCTCGCCTTCATGTGCCCGGGCGGCGGGCAGCGCGATAACCGCGAGCAACGCGGCAGTGATCAAGAGAGTTTTGAGGTAGGTGGATGGTAAATTTTGCATGTTTGTAGTGATGTATTCGGTTGTGGTTGTTTCGTCTATCCAGGTGGATGCCGTGTTCAGATCTGCACGCCGAACGTTTTGAGCGCGGCGAGCATCGCGAGGTAGGTGAGAACCGTGGC
>JACDBM010000212.1 GCA_013694945.1 Chthoniobacterales bacterium | reverse complement strand
ACGTTGAACGTTTCTGACCTGTATGACGCGCAGATCAGATGCGGCACTCCTCATCGTCGGCCACGGCTCAACCATGAACCCGGATTCGAGCGCTCCGAACCTCGCTCATGCCGCAGAAATCCGGCGCCTGGAACATTTCGCGGAGGTCGCTTGCTGCTTTTGGAAAGAAGAACCGAGCATGCGCGATGCACTGTTCTTCTTCCGCGACCCAAGAATTGAAGAAGTTTACGTTGTGCCGAATTTCATCAGTGAAGGCTACTTCACGGAAACTGTAATTCCGCGCGAGCTGGAACTAAGCGGCCCGAGGACGGAACGTCTCTCCGGTCAGGTCTGGAACTATTGCAAGCCGGTGGGGAGTCATCCGATGATGACGGCGCTTTTGCTGCAACGCGCGCGCGAAGTGGCGCCGGACGTGCCGGAGCGCGAAACCAGTCTGCTGATCGTCGGGCACGGAACGAATTTGAACGACAACAGTGCGGTCGCGGCGAAGCGGGAAGTGGAAGCTATTCGCCGGCTGAATCGCTATGCGGCGGTCCTGAACGTTTACATGGAAGAGGCCCCGCTGGTGACTGACTGGGCGAAACTCACCACGACACGGTATGTGGTAGTGGTGCCGTTCTTCGTCTCAGATGGACTGCACAGCTACGAAGACATTCCAGCGTTGCTCGGAATCAAAGCGGCTGGATCGCCGCTCAGCCGGGACAGAGCAGGGGAAGTCTTCCGGCAGAATCCGCACCAATCACACGAGCGTGAGTTGTATTACGCGAGCTCGATTGGGACCGACCCGCGGTTCGCCAGAATCATCGTGGAGCAGGCGGAGGCGTTTCGCTCGGAGCGAAACCCACGGGTTGAAGGTTTCGCGGGAGGAGTTGCTTGAAAGAGCCGAAGACACTCAAGATGCTGCAGGAGCTGGGCGGATTTATTCTCGCTGGCGCGAAGGGACCGGCCGCGGTGAAGCGAATGTGCGAGATGATCCGCGCGGCGCGCGAGTGGCGTTGGGTGGGAGTTTACAAGCTGACCCGCGGCGATTTGGTGATAATCGCCGGGAGCGGTGACGATCCGCCTTGCTACCAGCAGTTCCCTGCGACGCAGGGTTTGTGTGGCGCCGCGGTGGAAGCGCGCGAGACGATCGTGGTAAACGACGTGCGAAAGGATGCCCGTTATCTGCCGACTTTTCACAGCACACTCTCGGAAATCGTCGTTCCGGTGATTAGCAAGTCCGATCGCATCGTTGGCGTGATCACGGCAGAAAGCGATAAGGTGAATGCGTTCTCGGATGAAGATCGCGAAGCGCTCGAGCGTGTTGCCATGTTGCTGGGGCGCGCCTTCAAATGAGCGGAACGGCGCCTATGGCGCCGCCAGTTGAAGTCCCCATAGCCTGGCTTGGAGTTTTTCCTTGCTGCGTAGGCGAGATCCGAATTGCGCGCGGAACGCACGGAGGTTTCACCCTCGGACACCGGGATGATACGAGTCACGAGGGGCTGGAGATTCACCGCGATCCGGAAGCCGCGATCGAGCTGGCGCGCTACGATAACGCCGGTCGATACCGGCCGCTGAAAACTGCTCCGAACTTGCGGCACGGCTGGTTGCTCATGGTGGATCTGGTTGAACAAGCTCAACTCGCGTTGGAGCATTTCTATCCAGGACGCGCCGCGGTGTATGGCGTATGGAGCAAGCGCGAGCTCCGAACCACGGCGTTGCGCGAGACGCTAGCCCGACAGACAGGGATGTATCGCGTCGCGGCTCAGATCAGTGAGGAAGAAGCGGATGAATTGGTGGGAAATTTCTGCCGCTCCGGAGGCGGATGTTTGCGGACGATTCTCTGGAAACGCGATGCGGCGGGAACGAGCCCCTCGACGTTGCTTCCGGATGTGAAATACGATCCGAAGTTCGATCAAACCGGACGAGGCGAAAGCGCGCTGCCATTGCTTTGCCAGGAGCCTTGCAATCTTCTCGTGGCGGAAGCGCGCAAGGTCGTGAAGGCGGCCAAATGATCGTGCGCGCACGGCACGTCGTCACGATGGACGGCGCGCCGATCGAGAACGGCGCAGTGGTCGTCGCCGGCGACAGAATCGCGAAGGTCGGACGGTGGCCCGAGGTGAACGATGGCAACATGGGGAAAGTTATCGATCTGGGTGATAGTGCGCTGCTGCCGGGGCTGATCAACGCGCATTGTCATCTTGATTACACCTCTTTGCGGCGAACCATTCCGCCGCCGGCTTCGTTTCCGGAGTGGATCGAGGCGATCAACGCGCGAAAGGCGTCGCTCACGCCCGACGATTATCTGCAATCGATCGCGGCCGGTTTTGCCGAAGCGGCCGAATTCGGGACCACCACCCTTGCGAATCTGGAGGCTTTTCCAGAGTTACTGGCGAGAATCGGCACACCGCCGCTCCGCACCTGGTGGTTTGCTGAGTTGATCGATATTCGCGCGCCGCAGCCGGCCGCCGCCACCTACGAGAACATGCGCGGCAGCTTCGAGTGCGGCGGCACCTGGTTGGGTGGGCTTGGTCTCGCGCCGCACGCGCCTTACACTGCGTCGGCGGCTTTATACGAAGAGGTCGCGATAACCGCGCGGACTCACAACCTTCCGGTCACGACGCATCTCTCTGAGTCACGCGAGGAAATGGAGATGTTCCGGGAGCGATCCGGACCTTTGTTTGCGCTGATGCAAAGGCTTGGCCGGCCGCTGGAAGATTGCGGCACGGCGACCCCGCTGGGTTTGCTCCTGAGCCGGAAAGTGCTCGACGAACGTTGGATTATCGCGCACCTGAACGAGCTGACCAGAGGAGACCTCGCGCAGCTTGCCAGCGCGCGAAAGTTTCACGTTGTTCATTGTCCACGCAGCCACCGCTACTTCGGCCATGCGCCGTTTCAGCCGAGAAAACTGCGTGCACTCGGATACAACATCTGCGTCGGCACGGACAGTCTCGCCAGCAACGAGGATCTCAGTCTTTTCACGGAACTGCGGCAGCTTGCCGGTGTGGAACCCACCTTGTCCGCGCGCGCGCTTCTCGAAATGGTGACAATCAACGCTGCTGCGGCCTTGGGCCAGGCAAATGCGCTGGGCCGGATTCGGGAGGCTTTCGCAGCTGATCTCATCGCGCTTCCGCGTTCATCGAATACCACGAATCTGCTCGAAACACTGCTCGAGTTCGGCGGGAAAGTATCGTGGATGATGATCGCAGGCAGAGTAGTTGGCGGAGCTCGCTAGTTCCTGGTTCGGCGCTTTGCTTTTCTCAAATATGAAACTATTCTCCGCTCTGCGATTATGGCCAAAATAATCATCATAGATGACGAGCCGGCAATGGTGGAGGTGATTGTCACGCTTTGCCGCGAAAAAGGGCATCAGGTCTTTCCCTTCAATTCCGCCGCCAAGGCGGTCGAGCAGATGGACTCAATCCAGCCGCAGATCGTCATCACGGATGTGAAGATGGAAACGATGAGCGGGTTCGATGTCTTGCGCCACGTGCGGGAGAATCATCGCCAAACGCTCGTGATTCTAATCACCGCCTACGCGTCGGTCGACACCGCGATTGAGGCGATGAAAATGGGCGCCCATGGCTACGTGCCGAAGCCGTTCAAGATCGACGAACTGCAAATGACCGTGCAGCGGGCGCTCGATTACCAATCCACGATGCGTGAGAACACGTATCTGCGGAAGGAGCTCAAGAACAAGTATAAGTTCGAAAACATCATCGGCGCCAGCCGCGCGATGCAGCAGGTCTACAACCTGATCAACAAGGTCGCGGATACCGACAGCACCGTGCTGATCCAAGGCGAAAGTGGAACCGGCAAGGAATTGGTCGCGCGCGGCTTGCATTTCAACAGCAATCGGCAGCACCAGCCTTTCATCGCGATCAATTGCAGTGCCCTTCCGGAGAACCTGCTTGAGTCGGAATTGTTCGGGCACAAGAAAGGTGCGTTCACGGGCGCGGTCGCGGACAAGCGCGGCCTCTTCGAAGAGGCGAACCTTGGCACAATCTTCCTCGATGAAGTGAATTCCATGGCCACGTCTTTGCAGACGAAACTGCTGCGTGTCTTACAGGAGCGTGAAGTCCGTCGAGTCGGTGACAATAAAAGCTCGTCTGTCAATGTCCGCGTGGTGGGGGCCACGAACGAACCGCTTCAGCCGAAGATGAAAGACGGCACCTTCCGTGAGGATTTGTATTACCGGCTTGCGGTCATTCCAGTCGAGATCCCGCCCTTGCGCGAGCGTCTCGATGATGTGCCTCTCTTGGTGAATCATTTTCTGCAAAAGCAGGCGAGCGCGACGGGCGGAGAGCCTAAGAAAGTCGATCCCAAGGCAGTAGACATTCTTTGTCACTATGATTACCCCGGCAACGTTCGTGAGCTGGAAAATGCAATCGAGCGTGCCTGCGCGCTTTGCGACGAGGAGATGATCCTACCGAGCGATTTGCCGCCGCAAATCGTGGCGGCAGCACAGGAAGATAAGGCGGAGAAGCAAATCGCGGCGATGCCGGTGGGGCAACCGCTCGACGAATTCATTCAGCAGCAGGAACGCGGCTACATCGAGGCCACGCTCAACCACTGCAATGGAGCGCGCGAAAAGGCCGCGAGCATGCTTGGCATCAGCATGGCGACGCTCTACCGCAAAGTGGAGCCGAAGAGCAAAAAGTAACAGCCTCGCGGCGGCTAGGTGCGCTTGCTGTAGATCTTAATCTGCTCCGCCGCTTTCTCCATCTCCTCGAGCTGGCCTAAAGTGGCGGCTTGCTTCGAGAGAATGATTTCATTCACCGCTTTCATCTCTTCGAGGAGCTTGAACACAGATTCGGTCGAGCTTGCGGGCGCAACCCGAGTCACCGCGGGAGGCGCAGGTTCGCTCGTGGGCGCGGCCTGGACGATCGTGAGTGCTGGTGTCTGCGCCTGAGAGCAGGTGAGGCTTAGGAGGAGAGCGACGGCCACCGGGGTGATTTTACGCAGCATCCTAATTTCCTCCCCGACTGGAGTAGATGCGCGCAATCCGCACCGCTTCCGCGATCGTCACGAGCTTCGCGTCAATCTTGGCTTGATTTCGGACGATTTGATCCTGCTGCCCCTGCAACTCCTTAACGATCGCCGCAAGCTGCTGTTCCTGAGGGTTCACGGGCTCTGCGGCGTTTCCCGGAGAGAGGGTCATTAGGCATAGGCAGGCAAGGCTGGCTAATCGTTTCATACAGCGGTTTAGCTCAAAGCAATTCGCGTTCCGGGTTGCCGCGGGCGCTCGCCGCGGGAAGGGCATGTTCTCTGCGGCGCGGAAAATGCTTGCTTTTTAGGCGACTGGTTGGCTAGCCTGCGTGAATGGCCGGCCAAGGCATGCACCAATCGCAGAACCTCTCGCTTCAGCAGGTTCTCGCTCCGCAACTTCAACAAAGCTTGCTCATTCTGCAGGCTCCGCTCCTCGAGCTACGCAATCTCGTTCAGCAGGAGATGGAAGTGAATCCAGTGCTGGAAGAACTCGCTACCGAGATTGGTTCGGATGAAGGCGAGGAGCCAAAGAGCGAGACCGAAAAGGCGGACGAGAATTTCAAGGAGGAATTCGACCAGCTCGCCAAGCTCGATGAGGAATGGCGCGATTACATGGCGCAATCGAGCAGTTACAGCGCCCGCTCGCAGGATGAGGAGGAGAAACGGCAATTCTTCTTCGATTCCATCGCGACGCAGGAAACTCTCCAGCAGCACCTCATGGGGCAGTTGAATCAGACGGCGCTAAACGCGGACGACCGTAAGACCGCGGAAGTGATCATCGGCAACATCGACGATAGCGGCTTCCTCCAGTCCTCGCCGGAAGACATGTCCATGAACACCGGCATCGCTCAGGAAGATTTCGAGAACATGCTCACGCTCATCCAGAGCTTTTACCCGCCGGGTGTTGGCGCGCGAGACTTGCGGGAGTGTCTTCTGATCCAGCTGAAACGCGAGGGGAAGCAGAACAGTCTCGAATACAAGATCATCAGCGATCACATGGCAGATTTGGGAAAGCGCCGCTTCCCGGAGATTGCCCGGAGAATGGGCCTCAGCGTCGAGCAGGTGCAGAAGTGCGCCAACAATATCGCCCAACTCGATCCCCGGCCTGGACAAATCTTCGCCGAGTCACCGCAGAACTACGTCTTGCCCGACGTGACCGTCGAAAAGATTGACGGCGAATACCAGATCGTACTCAACGGCGAGCAAATCCCGCATCTTCGCATCAGTAATACCTACAAAGACATCATGGCGCAGGACGGGAACGGTAGCGAGGTGAAGGATTACATTCGGGACAAGATCCGCAGCGGGAAGTTTCTGATCAAATCCATCCACCAGCGACAGCAGACCATCTCTAACATCGCTCACCAGATCGTCTCCCGGCAACGGGAGTTCCTGGACGAAGGCAGCGCCCATTTGAAGCCGATGACGATGGTGCAAATCGCTGATGCTGTCGGAGTGCATGAAACCACGGTGAGCCGCGCCATCTCGGGCAAATACATGTCCACGCCGCAGGGCGTTTACGAGATGAAGTATTTCTTCACGCCTGGCTATCAAACCTCCAGCGGCGAGGCGATGAGCAACACGAGTGTGAAGGAGGCAATCCTTGATTTGGTGAAGAACGAGGACGGAAGTTCACCCTTGAGCGACAAGGAGATCGTCGAAATCCTGAGCGAACGCGGCATCCCGATCGCGCGCCGCACCGTGGCGAAATACCGGACGGAGCTCAACATTCTGCCGAGTAATATGCGGCGAAAATACTAGCGTGGATCCGTGTTCTTGAGCCTGTTTCCGCTGTCATTGCGAGTCCGGTTTCCGTAACACTGGCGAATGAATGCCGCTCTTCGTGCTGCCGTAATCGCCGAATGGCGCGGATTGCCTGAGGCGAAGCACCGGCCTGACAAGTGGAAAGCTCCGGTCGACGTGCTGCCGTCTTTGATGCAGAAGCTCGGACTCGCAGAGCGGTTGCAGGCCGAAGAGATAACGAGCGCCTGGCAGGCGATCGTAGGCGAATTTATTGCGTCGCACTCCGCTCCAGTGAGTCTGCGCGAAGGTGTCCTATACGTCCGCGTCCTCCAGCCCGCGCTGCACTATCAGTTCGAAACAATTTCAAAAGCCGAGATCTTGCGAAAACTCAAGCAGCGCTTCGGCGGCAGAATTGTCCGCGATTTGCGCTTCAGGATCGGCTGACGAGCCTCCGTAGCGGAAAGCGCAGTGCAGCTCTTTTGCATCCACAAAGCCGCAAGAATGGCAAAATTGCTCACTGCGGCGGGATGAATTAACGAACTTGTCGACGCCTGCATTGCCCAGGCGGTCGCTCGATCCCTCCTAAGCAGGACGGTCGACGTGCAGTGCGGACTCTGGCCCGAGTATGTCCCGCTGTTGCCATGACGCTCGTCTCCTTTAAGGTCGCGTTGTGGCCAGTGCAGTGCGCGCGGCATATTACTTCACCGTTGAGGATTACCTCGCAGGTGAACGTCTCAGTCAGGCGAAGCATGAGTATCTGGCCGGCGCGATCTACGCCATCGCTGGAACCAGCGTTGGCCACGACCGGATCGCGGGGAACATCTACGCGGAGGTCCGACAACAGCTTCGTGGCAAAGCCTGCGAGGTTTTTTCTTCCGACGTAAAGGTCCGCATCCGAAAAGATGCAGCCGACTTTTTTTATTATCCGGATGTGACCGTTGATTGTTCCGCGGCGGGCAATGCCTCGCTCTTTGCCGGTGAGCCGCGCGTCCTCTTCGAGGTCCTGTCGCCCGATACCGAGCGGATCGATCGCGGCGAGAAGCTGCGCAATTATCAGGCGATCGAATCGCTTGAACTGTATGCGTTGGTGGATCAGTTCCATGTCGCAATCACGGTCTATCGCCGGACGGCCGCAGGGTGGACAATGGAATTCCTGACCGAGAAAAGCGACACGCTTGTCATGCCGTCGATTGAGTGCACGCTTACGCTTGCGGCCGTTTACGAGCGCACACACTTGTAAACAGCCGCGCATCGGGCCAAGGGCTCTTTCGATTGAGGTTTGCAATCGCCTCTCTCCCCGCGCCTAATCGGGGGAATGTCGCACTCCAGAGACACCGCGGACGCGATTCACATCCAGGAGCTCGAGCTCGCGGCGCGCGTGGGTGTTCCCGAGGAGGAGCGGGCGAAGCCACAGCGTCTCACGCTATCGCTCACGGTCTGGCCGATCGCCGGGTTCCACGAGTTGCAGGACGAACTCGCGAAGACCGTGAATTATTCGGGTGTGTGCCGGGAGATCAAAAAACTCGTGAGTGGCCGCACAGATCGACTGATTGAAACGCTCGCTGAAGAAATCGCAGTGGACCTGTTGCGCAGTTTTCCGATCGCCAAAGTACGATTAGAGCTGCGGAAATTCGTCTTGGCCGATGCGAAGTATGTCGCAGTTAAGATCACGCGACCATAAATCGCGAAGCGGACCTGCTGAGCGCAGAAGCATTCGCTTTTCTTCAGGCCGCTCCTAATCTTGCGCGGTGAAGCTCAAGAGTGCTCCCGCAGATCCTCCAGGATGGGAGACTCTCTCTCGTGAAACGCATTTCGAAAATGCGCACCTCTCCGTCGCGGATGTAGAAGTTCGAAGTCCCAACGAGCCGAAGACGCGGCATTGGACGGTGGTTTTTCGCAAAGCGGCGGTGATTATTGCTCCGATGACCGCAGATGGAAAGCTGGTCTTGGTCCGCCAGGAACGCATTCCGATCCGCGCTGCGATCTGGGAAGTTCCTGCAGGGCAGGTGGATCTCGCAGCCAATGGTGATGATGTTGTAGACGGCTACAACATCGTCGCGCTTCGTGAACTGCGCGAGGAAACGGGATATGAGGTGAGCGCAGGTGGCGAGATAATCCCGCTTGGCTTCTTTTTCTCATCGCCCGGGTTCACCGACGAGCAGGGTTACTTCTTCCTTGTTCGACCAGTGGAACCTGGCGCTGACGGTCCGGCTCACACCGACTCAGAATCAATTCTGGATTGCCGCGCTTTCAGTCCTGAAGAGGTCACAAACATGATCGCGAGCGGCGAGATTCGGGACGCGAACACACTTGGCATTTGCGCAAAGCTGGTCGCGGACGGATTTCTTTCCCTGCACGCCTGACGTTTCCGATGGCCCTGCGGAACTTCTTCAAATTCCGGGAGATTCCCGAGTCCGAAACGGCCAAGCCGTTCCTCGAACACCTCGAGGATCTCCGCTGGACGGTCGTGAAGATGGCTATCGCGCTCTTCATCGCGATGGTTCTCTGCTTTCTCTTTCGGGCGCAGCTGACACATCTGATGCAGCGCCCGCTTGATCAGCTCGATGCGAAATTGCGCACACTTCAAGCGCTCGGGATTACAGATTCGATCACGATCTCTTTCCAACTCGCTTTCTACGCGGGAATTGTGCTGTCGTTCCCGCTGCTGCTTTATTTTCTCGCGGAGTTTGTGCTGCCGGCGCTCACCGCGGTCGAGAAGCGGTTGCTTCTCCCGGCAATCGCGGTCAGCTTCGCGCTTTTTTTAGGCGGCGTGATCGCCTGCTACATGTGGCTGCTACCGAAGACGGTGCTGTTTTTCTTTAACGACGCGGCCTCGCTCGGGTGGGTCCCAGCCTGGACAGTGCGGGAATATTATTCCTTTGTAACGCGCTTTACGATCGGCTTCGGGCTCGCTTTCGAACTGCCCGTCGTCGTGCTGGCACTGGTACGATTCGGGCTGGTCAGCTACGATTTGATGGCCAGGACGCGTCCTTACGCAGTGGTGTTAATCTTCATTTTGGCGGCCATCATCACACCGACACCGGACATTCTTACCCTGATTGCAATGGGCGCTCCGATGTATCTCCTCTACGAAAGCTGCATTTGGATTGCGTGGTTTATGCAACGTCGCGGGGAGAAGGCGTAGCGGTTGTTAACTCCCCAGCCACACGATGGACTCGTCGCTCGCCGCCTACGATTTTCTTTTTAGCGCCGTCGCGTTCGTCCTCGGGGGAGCCGTGGGTTCGTTTCTAAACGTCTGCATCTACCGTCTTCCACTCGATCTCTCTGTAAACGAGCCGCGCCGCTCCTTCTGTCCATCCTGTAAAAAACAGATCCCGTGGCATCAGAACCTGCCGCTGCTGAGTTGGATAATCCTGCGCGGCCGCTGCGCGAATTGCGGCAGCTGGATCGCGTTTCGTTACTTTCTCGTCGAGCTGCTGACGGCACTGCTTTTCCTCGCAGTCTGGCGCAGTTTCCCGTGGCCGCTCGCGATCGCATACTGGATTTTCGCCTCGCTTCTGATCGTCGCGACGTTTATCGACTTCGAACATTTCATCATTCCGGATGAGGTGACTCTTGGGGGCGCGGCAGCTGGTGTTATCGCCAGCTTTATCCTCCCCGCGCTAATGCTGACGGACGAGCGCTGGACCGCTCTGCTCTGGTCGATGGGCTCTGCTCTGCTCGGCTATGCTCTGCTCTGGATCGTGCTCGAAGCCGGCAAGCTCGCCTTTGGCAAAAAGAAAATCCGGCTCGACTCGCGAACTCCTTTCACCTGGACCCGGAAAGGGGACGATGCCGATTTTGTTGTCGGCGAAGAACGGGGGCTCTGGAGCGATTACTTCTCTCGGGAGAAAGACCAGCTTCTGATGCGATGCGATTCCGGCGTGATCGACGGTCGCGATATCGGACCGGCGACCCTACGCTTTCACTATGATCGCGTCGCGATTGGCGAAGAAGAATTACAGCTCGATCACGTCAGCGCGATCACGGGCGTCGTGCGCGAACTGCAAATTCCGCGCGAAGCGATGGGCCGCGGCGACCTGAAATTCCTTGCTGCGATCGGCGCGTTTCTCGGTTGGCGCGCAGTCCTCTTCAGTGTTTTTGCCGGGTCACTCCTCGGGTCAGTGGTGGGAGTCGGCACAATCTTGATCGGCAAACGTGTCTGGTCGGCGAAATTGCCATTCGGTCCATATCTGGCCGCGGGTGCGCTCGGCTGGATGTTTTTCGGTGAGG
>JACDBM010000195.1 GCA_013694945.1 Chthoniobacterales bacterium | reverse complement strand
CGAACTGTTCGTTCGGGCGGGAATCATCAGCCGTAAGCGACTGAACCCGCGGAAGCGGCGCGTTGCGGCGATGATAGACGCGCCCTTCTTCCGAAGAATGAACCAGCTCCCACTCCGTCGCAGGCAGCGGCTTCAGATCGAGTTCGGTCGCGACGATAATCCCATCGACGCCGAGCCGCGCCAATCTTCCCTCCGCTCCAGCTTCCCACTCGAGGAGATACTCGCGGCTCCACGGCGCCAGTTCGCCATGGATCGCAACGTCGAACTCGCGCGCCACTCCGGCGGGTCGAATCGGGCTGTAGCCGTTGATGAACCGCACACCGCCCCACATCGACGTGCTGCCAGGCCGCACGATTTGGCCAACCGGTCCGGTGTTTTTTCCTTCCCGATAGGTGTGCTCCGCTTCCGGATAGACGCTGAGGTAAAGACGCGCGGGATCAAGCGGCTTCGCCTGCGTGAGCTTTTGGTCCAAATTGTATTTCGGCACCCCCACGTTCGTCGGAATGCAAAGATACGTCGCAAGCAGAGCACTGAACGTTATGCCTGCAGGTGCCCAGGCACGTATCCAATGAAAGCGCGCCGGCAGCATTTCTGTCTCTGCCCAGATCACGGCCAATGCCAGCATGCTTACCGTCACGGGCCAATGCGATGGCCACTCCTCGGGCCAGGCGTGCCGCTTCAGATACATCGCGCCGGCCGTGAGGCCGACGAGCGCAACGGCCGCGCGCCCCGGTGTTAACACGAGCATGCGACGCGTCAGATTGTGCACCGACCGGAGATCGAGGTACTGCAAAGCTTTCGCGCCGCAGAGGGCGAGGACAATGTGGATGAACGGCAGCCAGCGGAAGCTCCAGCGGAAAACATTCGCGCTCGGGAGCATGGAGATCACCAGAACGGCACCGAGCAACCCGAGATCCCAGCGCATCTGCCTAACGAGCAGTTTCCGACCGGCGAGAAGCCCGGCGATGAGCGCGACCGGCGGGACGAGCCCGCAGGCCAGCTCGATCGCGGTGTGCGGCATCAACCGCGTGGAAAAATCCGACCAATCCACCGTCCAGGACGGGAGGATGAAGCCGGGGAGCGCGGCGGGAGGAAGAATCCATTGCACGTGCTCGGCCTTCGCCTGCACCTGACGTGCGGAGCCGCGGAGATATTCGAAAAGCGCCAGCCAGGCAGGAGAAGACAGCCCAGCGCCTAACAAACTGCCCGCCGCGGCGGGGAGGATGGAGGAAAGCGCGCGTGTTTGAGAAATCGACTTGAGCGCCAGCCAGCCCGTGAGCAATCCGAGCATGAGCACGGTGTAAGGAAACCCTCCGGTCACGAGCAGATAAACAAAGGGCGCGGGCACGACGAATCTCCACCGGCCGCGTTGCGGATCGAAGGCGCGCTCCAGACTCCACCAGGCCCACGGAAACCAGGTCAATGCGCCGAGCGCTCCGAACCAGTCGGTTGCGCCCCAGCAAATCACCCAGCCATTCGCCGCCGTGACCAGCGCCACCATTGTGGAAAGCGGCGCCGCCAATCCGCGGCCGCGCGCGAGCACATAGCCGCCCATTCCAAAGAAGAACAGGTGCGACATCGAAAGTGCGGCGGCCTGCTGCGAAAACGTGAGCGGCAGTTTCCAGATCGCAACCACGGCTGCATTCACGAAAGCCGAGAATGTTCCATACTGAAATTCGCCCGCCAGATTACTGCAGACCCACGAGTAAGGACTCAGCAGCGGCAGACGTCCTTCCGACCAGCTCCGCGCCACGTCCGCAAAGACGGGGAGAATGGAAAGCTGATAATCGTCGTTCCAGAACAAACCCGGATCACGCGCCAGGAGGATCGAGGTGAGACCGACCACGGCGCCACCGGCAACAACCGCGCCGGCCGCCTCCCGGCTGTTCCATCCCGGCAATGGCGCCAAAGGCCGCACGCTGCCTGAAGTTCTTCGTTCCGGACTCTGCACTGATGTGTCCTACAGCACGACCGGCGTGCCTTCGGTCATGACGAGAACCTTCTTTTCGATCCGATGCAGTCGGGCACAGGCCAGGAGGCGGGCCGGCGGTTCGTCGAGCGGCTCGTAACCGAGGCGGAAACTGCCGTAGTGCATCGGCACCAGAGTTTTCGCCCGCAGTTCTTTGAACGCTTGGACGGCTTGCTCGGGATTCATGTGAACTTCGCGACCGCTCGGCGGATCGTAAGCGCCGATCGGAAGCAGCGCGATCTCGATCTCGAAGCGTTTTCCGATTTCGCCAAACCCCTCGAAGTAGGCGCTGTCGCCACAATGAAAAACCGAGCGTCCTTCCGCCTCAATCACAAAGCCGCCGAAGCCGCGATGCGAATCGTGCAGCATCCGCGCGCCCCAATGATGACACGGTGTGAGGGCGACGCAGAGCGGCCCGAGTTCCACCCGCTGATAGTGATCGAGCTCGTGAACGATGTTGAACCCGAGATCGTGGACGAGATTCCCCACGCCGACCGGCACCACGATGGGCTGGTGCGCTGCCACCTTTCGAAGTGTGCGCCGATCGAGGTGATCGAAGTGGGCGTGCGTCACCAGAACGAAATCTATTTCTGGTAAATGGAAGAGATCAAAGCCCGGCTTCTTCAGGCGTTTGATCACCTTGAGCCACATCGACCAATTGGGATCGATCAGGATGTTGACGTCCTTGGTTTGCAGCAAAAATGAAGCGTGTCCGATCCAGGTGATGCAGAGCTCCCCTTCCTTCACTTTCGGGAAGAGGGGCAGCCCGCCCTTCCCCGCGCGTTTTGTGAAGAGAGAAGGAATCAGCACGCTGGTCAGAAAATTCCGCTTGTGCCAGTCGGAACTCGGGCGCAACCCGACGGGCATGGAGACGCTCGCCTCCCGGCCGTTTCCCGACGCCTGAATCACATTCCTGCGGCTTTTCTTGGAAAAAGGAATCGGCACTCGGGGCCAAGCATATAAGGTCGCTTGGGTGAATCAAATCTTTCGCCACCGGGACAGTGGAGGAGATCGTCAACGTGATGAAAGGCGCCGCGTGTGAATTCAGAACTTCGCTGTGTGTGTGGAACGGCAATCCTGTTGATCGATGGTGGTGATTAGGGCTTCGCCCGATCAATTGCGTAAGCACAGAATCGGATAGCGCGCGGCAGCCACGAACAAGAGACGACCAACGACACGATGAAGCGCAGCGCGAACTGGCCGCGTCAGCCGTTCATCGGGATCGCGCTGGCCAGCGCGTGCGGCATCGTGGTGGCAGATGCGGTGCCGCATCCGATCGCGGGATTGATCGCGCTGGGCGGGTGCGCGCTGCTCACGCTGTTGCGCAAGAGCAGTTGGGCGACCTACGCGTTTGTTGCCGCCTGCTTCTTTTTTCTCCACAGCCTGCGCCAGACGCATTCGCCGGGGCTTCGGCTCGAGCAAGAACTCGGCAGTGCCCCGCAGGCAATCACTGCGCGTGGCCTTGTCATCAGCGAGCCAAGGCTATCCGCTCGTGGAACGGCATCGTTCTTCTTCCAGTTGAGGGAGACTGAAATCGATGGTGAGACGAAGCCGTCCAACGGCATCATTTCCGCGACGTGGCGCAGCGACGTTCAATTTGGTGACGAGCTGCAACTCTTCGGGGTCGTCCGCCCGATCGAAGGGCCTCGCAATCCCGGTGAGTTTAACATGCGCGCCTATCTCGCTCGGCGCGACATTCGTTATGCCCTTCAGGTTCGATATGCGGAGAACGGCAGAATACTGAGCCGCGGCGGCGGAAGCCGAATCATGCGTGCGGCGCACGCTTCACGAGCATGGATGCAATCGGCGCTCGGGCGGGATCTCGAAGATTCGCCCGATCTCCACGGTCTGATCAGCGGGATGGTGCTCGGAGTTCGCGATGAAACACCGGAGGAAATCGAAGAGCAATTTCAGCAGACCGGCACGTTGCATCTCTTCGCGGTTTCGGGGCTGAACGTCGCCATTGTCGCACAGCTCCTCTGGATGCTCGCGAGCGCCGCGCGCGTGCCGAGAAGATGGGCGATCGGCCTGATCATTCCGGCGTTGTTCTTTTACGCGGCTGTCACGGGGCTGAACGCCTCCAGCATTCGCGCCGCTCTCATGGCGGCCGTCCTGCTCGGGGGCTTCTTCGTCGATCGCAAAGTGCTCGCCCCAAACAGCGTCGCTGCCGCGGCGGTTCTGGTGTTGTGCTGGGATACGAATCAGCTTTTCTCGACCGGATTTCAGCTCTCGTTCGCCGTCGTGAGCGCGATCATCATCCTGGCCGAACCGCTCTACCGATTACTCGTTAGGTGGTGCGAACCCGATCCATTTCTCCCGCGCAGTCTGCTCAGCCGGCCCGAACGATCCTGGCAATGGAGTTGGGGCGCGATCGCTCGAGGCGCATCTGTCTCGCTCGCGGCCTGGCTCGGCTCGCTGCCGCTCATTCTGCCATATTTCTACCTCGTCACTCCGGTGTC
>JACDBM010000276.1 GCA_013694945.1 Chthoniobacterales bacterium | reverse complement strand
CAGTGTGAAATCACGCGAGAGGCAGTGCCGGAATTCATGCTCGATCTACCGGTGCGAAAACTTTGGGGCATCGGACAAGTGACCGAGCAGAAGCTCGAAACGATGGCGGTTCATACTTGCGGCGAATTACAGCGCTTCTCGCGCATGGAATTGACCGAGCACTTCGGCAAATTCGGCCTGGAGCTTTACGATCAATGTCGCGGAATCGACGAGCGTCCGGTGGAGCCGGACCGTGAGCGCAAATCGCTCAGCACGGAGGAAACTTTCTCGACCGATCTCGAGACGCTGGAAGAATGCGAGGAGAAGCTCCCGGAGCTGTTCGAAGAGCTCGCAGCCGAGGTTGCGCAAAAAGCTGCGACGCGGGTCATCACGAAGATTTTTGTGAAATTAAAGTTCAGCGATTTCAACCGCACCACGGTTGAACGTGCCGGGCTGCCACTCTCACTGGAAAATCTACGAATCCTGCTCGCCGAGGGCTTTGCGCGCACGGGAAAGAACGTCCGGCTGCTTGGTGTCGGCGTGCGTTTCGCCAACGTACCCACCAGCGAAGCGCAACTAAACCTGCTCTAAATGGAGCGGCGACACTCTTGTCGCCGAAGGTAAAAAGGGCGACAGGAGTGTCCGCCGTTCCGAAAATGCCGACTCTTTTCAGTCCCTTGAAGTTACGCGACGTCCATCTGCGCAATCGGATCGGCGTTTCCCCGATGTGTCAGTATTCAAGCGTTGATGGCTTCGCCAATAAGTGGCATCTCGTGCATCTCGGCAGCCGCGCGGTTGGCGGGGCTGCGCTGGTCATGACAGAAGCGACAGCGGTCACACCGGAAGGCCGAATTAGCCCGCAGGATCTTGGCCTGTGGAAAGACACCCAAATCGAAATACTGGCGCAGATTTTCCGCTTCATTGAGGCGCAGGGCGCTGTCCCTGCCATGCAGCTCGCGCACGCGGGACGGAAGGCGAGCACGTCTCCCCCATGGGAGGGCGGCGATGCAGTGAGCGAAACGAACGGCGGCTGGCGGCCAATTTACGCGCCGACCGCTGAGCCGTTCAAGAAAGACGACATCGTTCCGAGAGAGCTCGATCACGCTGGAATTCAGTACGTGGTAAGGGCTTTTGCCCAATCGGCTCAACGCGCGCTCGCCTCCGGAGCAAAGATGATCGAGATCCATGCCGCTCATGGATATCTGCTGCACGAATTTCTTTCACCTTTGAGCAACAAACGGACGGACGAATACGGCGGCGCCTTCGACAATCGCACCCGCGCTCTACGCGAAGTGGTGCAGGCGATCCGCCGCATCTGGCCGGAGAGTCTGCCCGTTGCTGTTCGCATTTCAGCGACGGACTGGGTTGAGGGTGGCTGGGACGCCGATCAATCCGTGGCCCTCGTGCACCAGCTGAAGCCGCTCGGGGTTGACCTGATCGATTGCTCTTCCGGCGGCGCGGTCCCGAATGCAAAGATTCCGCTCGGCCCGGGCTATCAGGTGCCGTTTGCTGAACGTATTCGCCGGGAAGCGCAGGTGCCGACCGCCGCAGTTGGAATGATTACCACGCCTGAGCAGGCTAACGACTTGATCAGGGCGCGGCGCGCGGACGTGATTTTCATGGCGCGCGAGTTTCTTCGCGAACCATATTGGCCGCTCAACGCTGCGGCAGATTTAGGCATTCCAATGAAAGCGCCAGTCCAATATGGCCGCGCATTCGTCGCGCGATAGACTTCCCTGTGGACGAGACGTGGCCAGTCATCCTTTTCTATAAGTACGCGCCCATCGCGGAGCCGGAGCCATTCGCCGCGAAGCAGCGCGAGCTCTGCGTTTCGTTAGGCCTGAAAGGGCGTCTGCTCATTGCGCGCGAAGGTATGAACGGCACTCTGGCCGGGCGGGCGGAAGCGATTGACCGATATGTGGCCTCGCTGCATGGCGAGCCGCGTTTCAACGATGTTGCCGTCAAACGAAGCGAGGGCGATGCGACCACCTTTCCAAGGCTGGTCGTGAAGGTGCGGCCGGAAATCGTCGCGTTGGGCATAGACGGAATCACGGCGGAGCGACACAACCAGCTGTCACCAGCCGAGTGGAAACGAATACTGGAAGAAGATCCGAACGCAGTCGTCCTGGACGTGCGCAATCGCTTCGAATCAGACGCCGGTCGTTTCGCAGGCGCCGTTGTCTGCGAGATCGAACATTTCCGCGAGCTGCCAGATTACGTCAGCCAATTAGAACAGCTCAAAAACAGGAAGGTGCTGATCTACTGTACCGGTGGAATCCGCTGCGAAAAGGCTTCAGCGCTGCTGCGCAGTCGCGGGTTCAAGGATGTATTGCAACTGCACGGCGGGATTGTCACCTACCAGGAACAGTTCGGAAACGAGCACTGGGAGGGCGAATGTTTTGTCTTTGATCAACGCATGACGACACGTGTCGATGAAGGCCTCGTGCAGGTCGGCCGATGCGCGCACACGAATCGGCCAACGAGTCGCTTTGTTAATTGCCTGCACGATCCGTGTCACAAGCTGTTCATTCTGTCCGAAGAGGGCGAGCGCGAAAACCCCGATCACCGGCTTTGCCCAGAATGCCTCGGAAGCGGTTTTCGCTTTGCAACCGCGGAATACCCGAGGGGCGCGTAGGCTTGTGCCCGGTGAGTATAGGCGATGACCTGAGAAGAAGGCGGACGCCTGTCGCGAGAACAACCGTCTAACTCGCGCGTCCACAAAAGGGCGTGCAGGTAAACTACTGGGGAACCCACGCGGGAGCACGCTTCTCGAGAAAAGCCGCGACTCCTTCTTTCGCTTCGTTCGACTCGCGTGCCTGTACGTGATGGGACAAGGCACGCTCAATGTCTTCTTTCACGGAGGTGGACCAGAGCTGCTCAAGCAGTCGCTTCGAATTCGCGAGAGCCCCGGGAGCGCCTTGAAGAACGCTGGCAGCAATCTTCTGGGCTTCATTGCTTAATTCGTCGACTGGAACAACGCGGTTCACCAGGCCGATCTCGCGCGCACGCGCGGCATCGATAAACTCAGCTGTCAGGAGAAGTTCGCGGATGTCACGTTCGCGAAGTTGGCGACGCAGGAAAGTCATAACCAAGCCAGCGACCAGGCCGCGCTTGACCTCGGGGTAGCCAATCTTTGTCCCCTCGGCGGCAACGACGAGATCGCACGCCGACATGATACCGGCGCCGCCAGCAACAGCCGCACCATGCACCGCCGCGATTGTAACGAGGCGGGTGTGGCTCAAGGCGAGAAGCGTCTTCGCGACCAAGCCGGCGGATTCGTGTGCTTTCTCAGGCAGCGCGGTCTCGTTCATATCGAGCCCGGCGCAAAATGCAGGACCGGCGCCGCGAAGAAGGAGAATGCGTTGCGTGGCGTCAGCCGATGCAGCTTCGATGGCTGCCGTCAGCTCCGTCATCAGTTCGATCGTCAAGGCATTACGTCGCTCGGGACGATTCAGCGTAACGAGCGTGATCTCGGGTGAGATGTCTTCGACAAGAACAACGGGCATGGCTTACTCTTTCGCGGAAATTTCTATCTCAAGCATGGCTTGGCCCAGCGCCTTACCCTGCGCATGGACTCCGCAGAGAACGGCTCCCACCTTTCCCAAGGACGCAGCAACCAGGAAATTGAACGCACCCAAATTCGGTACCTCGAAGCGCGTCACTGCTCCCGCACGGAGAGACGAGAAGGATTCCTTCACCGTTTCTCCCGTAAGTTGTTCGCCAATTCGCTAAATAGTCAGCCACATCGTGCAAGAAAGACCGGGCAGGATGAAGATGTGATCAGAAGTCGCAACGCCGTAAGGAGCGTCCGTCGGTCACGAAGAGCGTGGAGGGCACCCAGGGCGTGGCGCGCATGAGCTTCCTGATTTCCTCCCGCATCGTCTGAGCTACCGGATTCCAACACTGCCCGCAATGTTCAGAGACTTGGCCACGCGGGTGCGGTAGCGAGTCTGCCAAATGCCTGAAGCAACTACGCAGCGGAAGCTTGGGAACGGATGCCGGAGAGAAACAGACTGGGTAGAATATCGAGAAAGCCCTTCGTCATTCTCGATCAAGACCAAGCCTTTCGATGTCACCAAAATGTGGTCCGGATGTGGCACCCGGAACTCCTGGCCGTCAGCTACGAAGATGGAGAATGGAACAAACGGGATTGCCTTGATCCGGTTACGAAGCTCTTCCAGCATCGTAGGATTATAGTCGGAAGGGCGATTGGCCGCAATGCACGTTCAAACCTGCACCACGCCCGTATGGAAGCGCGCCTTGGCTTGTGGGCGTGAGACATATTGCAGGAGACGCATGAGAACGTCTCGAGTTTCGTGCGGTTGAATTACCGCATCCAC
>JACDBM010000160.1 GCA_013694945.1 Chthoniobacterales bacterium | reverse complement strand
ATTACTCGGGAGAGCTGAACGCACAACAGCTCGCAGCCGTGACGGCATCGCCCGGTCCACTCCTCGTGATCGCCGGCGCCGGAAGCGGAAAGACGCGGACGCTGACCTACCGCGTCGCCTACCTGTTGGAGAACGGCGTTGATCCGCGAAATATCCTCCTGCTGACTTTCACGAACAAAGCCGCGCGCCAGATGCTCGATCGCGTTGCGAATCTGCTCCCGATCGACGCGACTGGGCTCTGGGGCGGGACGTTTCACTCGATCGGGAACCGGATGCTGCGCCGACACGGCAATGTGCTTGGGTTTTCGAGTGGCTTCACGATCCTGGATCGCGAAGATCAGAAGGATTTAATCGACACGGTCCTCACCAGCGCGGGAATCAACCCGAAGGAGATTCGTTTTCCGAAGGGCGACGTGCTCGCGGACATCTTCAGCTTCACAGTGAATACGGAGCGGAACGTTGAGGAACTCCTGGCGGAGAAGTTTCCCTATTTCCTGCCGTTGCTCGAGCAGATCAAAGACGTGCAGGCGCGCTACGAGCGAAAAAAGAAATCGACGAATTCGATGGACTTCGATGACCTGCTCGAGAAGACGCTGCGAATGTTGAAGGAACACGAGGAGGTGGCGGATTTTTATCGGCGCAAGTTTCAGTTCATCCTGGTGGACGAATATCAGGACACAAACAAGATCCAGGCGGACTTCATCGACACGCTCGCGGCGGAACACCGCAATGTGATGGTGGTGGGCGACGACGCGCAGTCGATCTACTCGTGGCGCGGTGCCAATTTCAAAAACATCCTGGCCTTTCCCAAGCGCTATCCGGATGCGCAGGTGTTTAAGATCGAGCTGAATTACCGCAGCGTGCCCGAGATCCTGTCGGTCGCAAACGCCGCCATCGCAGCCAACATCGAGCAGTTCCGCAAGCAGCTCAGCGCGACGCGTGCAACAAACGCGGTGAAGCCAGCCGTCGTCGCGCTGCATGACGGCAGCGAACAGGCGCAATTCGTCGCCCAACGAATCCTGGAATTACGCGACGAAGGCATCGAGCTGGACGAGATCGCGATCCTTTACCGCGCGCATTATCACGCGGTCGAATTGCAGCTCGAGCTTTCGCGGCGCGGCATCCCGTATCAGATCACGAGTGGCGTTCGGTTTTTCGAACAGGCGCACATTAAAGATGTGAGTGCTTTCATCCGCTTTGTTGCGAATCCGCGCGATGAGGTTGCGTTCAAACGAATGGTGAAGCTCCTGCCCGGCATTGGAAACAAAAGCGCGGATAATCTCTGGCGCGCGTGGGAAGGATCATTGGACGCGAGCCGTGACGTTGGAGCCGGGGGCGTTGACTCCGGCCGGGAGGAGACATCCGAATCGGAAGACATGAACGCATGGGCGGCCGGGGTTAGCGCCGGCTACAACGTCGGCGAGCGGTTGCTTGCCATGCAGATGACTGCGAGGTCGAAAAAATCATGGGAACAGCTCGCGCATACGCTCGATGAAATCGCGCCCGGCGGAGTGCCAAATTCGCCCTCGGAGATGATCACGTCCATCGTGGAGGCGGTTTACGACGATTATGCGAAGGCAAACTTCTCCAACTATGAGCTGCGTCGTGAGGATTTGAACCAGCTCGCCGCCTTTGCCCGGCAGTTCAAAAATCTAGACGAGTTCCTCTCGCAGCTCGCGCTCATCAGCAACGTGGACGCGGAAGCGGCGCCCAATCAGACTGCGGATACCGAAGCCGTCAACCTCTCGTCCGTGCATCAGGCAAAGGGCCTGGAATATCACAGCGTTTTCGTCATCTGGCTGACTGACGGAATGTTTCCGAGCACGCGCTCACTGGAAACACGGGAGGCGATTGAGGAAGAGCGGCGCCTGTTTTACGTCGCGATCACGCGCGCGCGCGACGAGCTTTACCTCACCTATCCGCACATGCGCCTGAACGCGGGTTACGGTGACATGTTTCAAAGGCCCTCGCGTTTTCTGAAGGAAATTCCGACGCAGCTGCTCGAAGATTGGCAGGTCAGCCGGCGCAGCTGAGTCTTTTCTCACCGACGGACTAACACGGATGAAACACGGATTAGAAGCAGAGCAGGTCCATCCGGTTCACCTACTGCATCGCGAAACTACGGAGAAGATCATCGGCGCGGCGTTCGAACTGCATCAGCAACTCGGCTACGGCTTTCTCGAGCAGGTCTATCAGCGCGCCCTACAGGTTGAACTCCTTCGCCGCGGAGCAAGCGCGGAGCTCGAAAGGCGAATTCAAGTGCTATACAAACGCGTGGTCGTGGGAGATGACGATGTCGACTTATTGGTGGAGCTGCGTAGTGGTAGAGATCAAGGTCGCGCCCGAGTACGACGAACGGGATGAAGCTCAGTTGCTGAACGAGCTAAAGGCGTCGGGACAGAAAGTCGGCCTCATCCTAAACTTCGGCAGAACGAAGGTCGCATAAGCGTCTTGTTTTTTGAATCCGTGTTTATCCGTGGCCGAAATGACTCTTTCGCCGGAAAACCGCATTGCCGGCGTACTGACGCCGCTCTTTGCCCTGCGCACAGAGACCGACCTTGGCATTGGCGACCTGGATGGCTTGCGGCAGTTCGTCGACTGGGTGGCGAGCATCGGATTTAAAGTAGTCCAACTCCTGCCGATCAACGAGATCGGGGGGGACAACAGCCCCTACAATGCGATCAGCGCGATAGCAATCGAGCCGACGACGCTGCATCTCGCGCCTGGCTCGCCGCCAGACCTGACGCAAGACGACTTCGACTCGGTGATGGCCCGGTTCAATCTGAAGAAGCTGCGGTCTGGCGGAGTGAAGTACAAGCAGGTGCGGGAGTTGAAACGCGCTCTCTTGGAAAAGGCTTTCGCGCGATTTGAGTTGGGGCGCCAAGGGGAT
>JACDBM010000150.1 GCA_013694945.1 Chthoniobacterales bacterium | reverse complement strand
AATCCGGAGACCTTAGGAGCGCGCCCGGTCGCCGCGCACTCGATGAAGGACACGAGCTGGCGCTTGAGCGGCTCTTCGGGTTCGATCTCTACTTCGCTGCGATCGATTCCCGTAGCTGAGCGTCGATAGATTTCCCCAGTTTGCTTCAGGTAATCCAACGAGAGATAGGCGTTCTCCTGAAAGACTCGGATCTTCCGCGTGCGCTCGGGACTTATCCGGCTCGAAGTAACATTCGCTACGCACCCGTTCTCGAAACGAAGCCGCGCATTTGCGATGTCTTCGCCGCGACTGAGCACCGGCACACCAACGGCATCGATCGTCCGCACGGGCGAGCGCACGAGATGCAGGATGATCTCAAGATCGTGGATCATCAAATCGAGCACGACCCCGATCTCGGTGCTGCGATTCGGATAGGGCGACAAGCGATGCGCTTCAATGAAGCGCGGATGAGTCAGCCGTTCTTCCAGGGCGCCAAGGACCGGATTGAAACGCTCGACGTGACCGACTTGGAGAACGAGCTGCCGCTGGGCCGCGAGTTCCGCGAGCGCGCTCGCGTCCGCGGTGTTCTCCGCGATCGGCTTTTCGATGAGCAGATGCTTGCCCCGGTCGAGAAGCTTTCTCGCCACTTCGAAATGGCTGCTGGTCGGCGTTGCGAGCGAAGCCGCGTCGACCCGGTCCGCGAAGTCTTCGAGTGATGACGCGGCGGTGGTGTCAAACTCCTGCGCGAGTTGCCGCGCTTTCTCCGCGTCGATATCGTAAATCGCGCTTAACTCGGCGGAAGGCAACTCCGCATAAAGGCGCGCGTGATTCTTTCCGATATGACCAACTCCGACAACGCCGACGCGCGGCTTGCTCATCGCGCGGACAACACCGGCGCGCCTTCGTGTTCCAGGAACCACTCGTAGGTCCTCGCGATTCCATCGCGTAGCGGGATGCGCGGCTGCCAGCCCAGCGCAGTGATCCTCGAGACATCCAGCAGCTTGCGGGGCGTCCCGTCCGGCTTGCTCGCATCGAACGTCAGCTCGCCTTTGAACCCCACCACCTCGCAAATTAGCTCGCCGAGCTCCCGGATAGTGATGTCTTCACCGCAGCCGACGTTAATGATCTCAGGAGAGTCGTAGTTTCGCAGCAGGAATAAGCAGGCATCAGCCATGTCGTCCACATGGAGAAATTCGCGCCGCGGCTGCCCGGTTCCCCAGACAATCAGCTCGCCCGATCCATTGATCTTCGCCTCATGCGCCTTGCGCAAAAGCGCGGGTAAAACGTGCGACGAGCGCAGATCGAAATTGTCGTGCGGTCCGTAAAGATTCGTCGGCATGGCCGAAATGTAATTTTCGCCGTACTGCGCCGCGTAGGCCTGGCAAAGTTTGATCCCGGCGATCTTCGCGATCGCGTAAGCGTCGTTCGTCGGCTCGAGCGGGCCGGTCAGAAGCGCGCGCTCCGGGATTGGCTGAGGCGCGTATTTCGGATAAATACAGGAGCTGCCGAGGAAGAGTAGCTTGCGCACGCCGTTGGAATGCGCGGCAGTGATGACGTTATTCTGCACTCGCACGTTATCGAGGAGGAATTCGACCGGAAAATCATTGTTCGCCTTGATTCCGCCGACTTTGGCGGCAGCGAGCACCACAATGTCTGGTCTTTCGCGTCGAAAAAAAGTGGAAACGGCTGACTCATTTGTGAGATCGAGCTCGGCGCGGTCTCGCTTGAGCAGATTGCGATAGCTGTCGGTTTCCAGGCGCCGCACGATCGCGCTGCCAAGAAGTCCACGGTGGCCGGCAATAAAGATCCTATCTGTTTTGTCCATGCTCGTCCGAGGCGACCTCCAATGCGCGCCAGTCTGGAGACCCAACCTGCATCGCCAAGCATTTACCATTTTCTTTTTCCTGGCCATCCGCAATCCTGAGTTCGTGCGGAAGCAACAAGCGCGATTCCGAACCTCGGAAACATACAGGCTCGATAATCGGTGAGAGACGTGCTGGAGCAATAGAGTGGTGCCATGGGCAATTCATGACTCTGTGTCTCGACCGCTCCATTACGTCTGAGATTGTAGCCGGGGACGTTGACTCCGGTCGTGCGAAAGGAGCAATCGGAGGAAGCCTCGGTCGACGCCTCTGGCTAAAAAACGGCTCTGAATCGGCGACGGGAGTGTCGCCGCCTCGGAAGTTGACGCTGCTGTTGATGCTCGTCACGCTCATCCCGTCTCCCGGTGCGGCGGAGGAATCCGGGCGCCTTAACGAATCGTCGGCGGCCAACCTGATCCTGCAGGTGTTGCAGGAGAAAGAGAATCTCACGGAAATGCCATTCCGCGACGTGGTGTTTTACGCGACCGGCAGGAAGATTATCCCGATCGACGACCGGGATGAAACGGATCGGCGGGTGGTGAAACAGATCGGCGCGGCGCTTGATGAAGTTCTTCGCCGCATGAACGCGCCGGACAGTCCGGTTCAAAGCGTCGCGCGCATTAACGAGGTGAGCAGTTTCTTCGAGAACATGATCCGCGAATTGCTCGACGCTTCACCGGGCTTGAGTTGCGGTTTCCCGAAAACAGCCGCGGAACGGGTGCAGCGTTCCGGTTATCCCGACCTGCGGCTCGTCGACACTGCGAGCAATCGAGTTTATTACATCGACCCGAAACTTTACGCCGCGGGCAGCCGTGAGAGCAGCTTTCGCACGTTCTATTTCGAGCCAAAGATCGTGACGAACAAAGTGCGTGAAGATGCCGCGCATCTCGTCGTGGGCTTCGAACATGAGGCGCGGAAAGCCGGGCACTGGAACTTCACTCGGTGGGACGTCGTCGATCTGACGCACTTCAAGGTCAGATTGAAAGCCGAGTTCCAAGGGAGCAATCGCGACATTTATCAGCCGGAAGCGATCGTGGCGACGAGTGCTGGTGGATAGCCATGCTGGGGAACCGGCCGCGGTGGTTTCCATCCTGGTAATGTGCGGACATGGCAGGCTGGAAGCTCAAGTTCCGAGATAGGCGTTGCCGATCCGATGCTTGGAAGTAATGGTTAACGATGCTAGTCGAGGCCCTGCCAGCCTTGGAATTCGACGCGATCGAAGATGTCGTGCGCGACATTGCCAATGGCGAACTCGTGATCGTGACGGATGACGCTGATCGCGAAAATGAGGGCGACCTCGTTATGGCGGCGGAGAAAGCAACGCCCGCGGCCGTCAACTTCATGACGAAGCACGGGCGCGGCTTGATTTGTGTGCCGGTCTCGAACGAGCGCGCCGAGCAGCTCGGCTTGCAACGGATGGTCGCGCAGAATCGCGAGCTGTATCGGACCGACTTCACGGTCTCGGTGGATGCGGCGCGTGGCGTGACAACCGGGATCAGCGCGCATGATCGTTCTGCGACGATCCAGACCATCGGCGACCCCCTTTCAAGGCCGGAGGATCTCGTGCAGCCGGGCCACATTTTTCCCCTACGCGCGAAAGACGGCGGAGTGCTTCGGCGGGCGGGTCATACGGAAGCGGCCGTCGATTTAGCCCGAATGGCAGGCCTTCAACCGGCTGGCGTGCTGTGTGAAATCTTGCATGACGACGGAACGATGGCGCGTCTCCCCGAGCTGATGGAGTTCCGCCGAAAGCATGGCCTGCGCATCTGCACGATCCAGAGTCTGATCGCGCACCGTCGCCTGACAGAGAAGCTAATCCAACGCGAGCAGGTGGTGAAACTTCCGACGGACTACGGCGACTTTGATTTGCATCTCTACCATTCAAAACTCGATGGATCGCATCATCTTGCCCTCGTGAAGGGGTCTATTTCCAAAACGGACCCCACCCTCGTCCGGGTGCACAGCGAGTGTCTGACGGGTGACGTGTTCGGTTCGCGGCGCTGCGATTGCGGCAATCAACTACACGCGGCGCTGAAACAAATCGCCGAGGAAGGGAATGGTGTGCTCGTGTATATGCGCCAGGAAGGCCGCGGCATCGGTCTGGCCGCGAAGATCCACGCCTACAAATTGCAGGAGGAGGGCCTGGATACCGTGGAGGCCAATGCCCAGCTCGGCTTCGGCAGCGATCTGCGCGATTACGGATTAGGCGCGCAGATCCTGTTTGACCTCGGGGTGCGCAAGTTCCGCTTCATGACCAACAACCCGAAGAAAGTCGTGGGCCTGGAAGGCTACGGTATTCAGATGGTCGAGCAGGTCCCCATTCGCAGCGAAGCGAATCCGCACAACGCAAAGTATCTCGAGACAAAACGGGTGAAGATGGGGCACTTGCTCTAGGCGAGATGGCGCTCGGCGACTGCGTTTGAGGGTCTCTAGTCCGAGTCACTGATCTCCATTCACTCCGCTCTTATGTCCAACGCGGTCCCAAGGCGCCCCCGAGTTGTCGGCACCGAGCATCGCTTCACCATCGTGGCGAGTCAGTTCAACGCGAGATTCGTGGAGGGCCTGGTTGACCACGCGACAGAGGAATTGTGCGCTTTAGTCCCGGGCGCGGTGGTTACGCTTCATCAGGTCCCTGGCGCTTTTGAAATCCCGATTGTAGTCCGCGAAGTAGCACGACAGAAATCGGCTGACGCGATTCTCGCGCTTGGCGTAATTTTAAAGGGAAAGACCACGCACGCGGAACATCTCAGTCATTCCGTTACCAATGCTTTGCAGCAGATCGCTCTCGAGACTGGCGTGCCGGTAATCAATGCGGTCCTGAGTTTGGAGGACGAGCAACAGGCACGCGAACGTTGTTTGGAGAAAAAGATCAATCGTGGAATTGAAGCGGCGCGGGCTGCAATCCAGATTGCCGAAGTGATGTCGGAGCTGCGGCCGAAGTAAGGTTATGGGAAAACGGCGCATGGGACGGCAGGCCGCGATTCAGTTTCACTTCTGGCGCGATGCGCATGGCGGGAATGCGCCGGAGAAAATGGATGAATTCTGGGAGTTCTGTCCTGCCAAGCCGAACGTGCGCGCGTTCGCCCAGCCGTTGATCGACGGGATGGTGGCGCATCTGCCGGAGATCGACGAACGCATCACGCGTTACACCGAAAATTACGATCTGAACCGCATCTCGCCTGTCGATCGCGCGGTTTTGCGGCTGGCAATCTACGAATTGCTCCACCGCGAAGACATTCCCCCGGTCGTCTCCATCAATGAGGCGATCGAGTTGGCGAAAACCTTCGGAGGGCCGGACTCGGGACGCTTCGTGAATGGCGTTCTTGATCGGGTGAAGGACGATCTCTCGCGTCCACTGCGCGCGCCGGCCCCCGCGCCGAAGGATTGAACGGCTACAAGAGAACCGTCTGCTGTGCCCGCACCATGACAACGTTCTGGCGGAAACGGGCCTCCAGCTCGTAGCGGTATTGGCGCCACCAGGACGAGTCGAGCTCAGACGCCATGACTTCGAAGACAATGATGTCATCGGGAATGGTGTGATTGTCGTTTAGCTTCCAAAGTCCTTCCGCAGGCGCGCGCGTATAAACCGTGAGGCCGCCGAAACGCTCCGTCAGTTCTTTGCGCACACGGCTGTACTCCTCGCGCGCAAAGGGCTCCTGCGCGTTATCGTGAATGGGGAGCAGAATCTGCACGAGATGCATGGCGGGTTTCAGGGAGTTTGGCCGGGTGTAAACGCCGGCTGAACACGGCCCGTCACTTCACCAAAGCCAACGCGAAAGCCGTCGGCTTGCGCCCAGCCCGTGATCGCGAGAGTGTCGCCATCTTCAAGCCACTTTCGCGTCTCTCCGTTGGGAAGCCGGAGTGGATTCGCTCCTCGCCAGGTGAGCTCCAGCATGCAGCCGCGCGAGTCGTCGGTAGGCCCGCTGATGGTTCCACTCGCCAGCAAATCGCCAGGCCGTAGATTGCAGCCGCCAACCGTGTGGTGCGCGAGCTGTTGCGCGACACTCCAGTAGAGATGCTGGAAGTTGGTCCGCGTGATCACGTGCGGCGCATCCATTGACGAGATTTGCAGCTGCGCTTCCAAATGGATGTCGTAAGTGCAGTCGTTAGGCGCGCGCATATACGGCAGCGGCTCAGGATCCTGCGGCGGCAAGGGCCGGCGAAATGGCTCGAGCGCTTCGAGCGTTACCACCCAGGGCGAAATGCTGGTGCAGAAGTTCTTCGCCAGAAATGGGCCGAGGGGCTGATATTCCCAGGCCTGCACGTCGCGCGCGCTCCAGTCGTTCATCAGCACCATTCCGAAGATGTGCTCCTCCGCACGATCGATCGTGACCGGCTCACCGAGCGCGTTGCCGGGCCCCATCAGGAAAGCCACCTCCAACTCGTAGTCGAAGCTGCGGGTCGCTCCGAAAATCGGCACTTCCGCATCCGGCGGTTTAATCTGGCCCTGCGGCCTTCGCACATCGTTTCCACTGACCACGATGGAACTGGAGCGCCCGTGATAGCCGACCGGGAGCCATTTCCAATTCGGCATGAGCGCGTTCTCTGGGCCGCGCAGCATGGTGCCGACATTGTGCGCATGATGAAACGAAGAATAAAAATCTGTGTAATCACCGATGCGGGCGGGCAACTGCATCGTCACGTCGTGTTGCGCGTGAAAGGCATGAGCACGCATCGTGGCGTTGTCCCGCAGCTCCCCGTTCTCGGCGGCCAGCAGGTCCTGAATGACGGTCCGCGCCCTCCGCCAGGCGGGTCGGCCTAACGAGAGGAATTCGTTCAGCGCGCTCGTCGCGAAGATTTTCCGGTCCTGAAACTCAGGGAAGCGAAACCTTCCCTGTTCCTCCAGGACGGAAAGGTCGAGGATTGATTCTCCGATCGCGACCCCCACCCGCGGGGCGCCGTGCGCCGGCTTGAAAACTCCGAAAGGCAAATTCTCCAGCGGAAAATGCGATTCCGGGGCGACATCGATAAACGAGCGGAGCGTGGTCGCCATGGCTTAGAAAAGATCGAGCTGGGCGAGGTCTTCGCGCGGCTCATCGAAACTACAGCTTCCAAGAGAGGTGACCAGCTCTCGCTGCCGCGCGATCCGATCCGTGCTCACCGTCCACTCGCGCCAGGCAAAACCAGGGTCATCGAAGCGGAATGCGCTCGCGTCTTCGTCTTCGAGCATGGCGGCGACCTGTTGCGTGTTCCAGCCATGCTCGGCCGCAAGCACGCCCGCGCCAAAGACATTCAGAAACCCGTGCATCTTCGTTTGCACACTCCGATGAAAACAGCGCACGGGATGATGAAGCCCGGCGGTGAACTTAATTGGCACCTCGGCTTTCACCGCCGCGACGAGCGCACGCGCCACCTGAATGGAAGAGGGGAACGCGGAAGCGATCACGCCACCGCTGCGTAGTTTGAACCCGAAGACATGGGCTCCGGCGGTTCGATTGTGCTCGGCGAGCACATCGATCACGCGTTCCGCGTCGTCGGCTGGCGCTTCCCAAAAGGTCGGAATTTCCAGCCCATCCAGCGCGTGGCCTGCCTCGGCGACCGAAACACCAGCCTGCGTCGGCAGAGCCATTTCGAGCTGACTGATGCTGGCGACCGCGCCATGCCTGACTTGAAAGGCACGAACGGCGTCTGCGGCGGATTGCAGCGCGCGCTTGAACTCTGGCGGTGTTTCCGTCCTTGCGCCGAGTGCCGAAACGCGCAAGCGATTGCCGGCGTCGAACAACCCAAAATGCGCCGCTGCCTCGTCGAATTTCGCAACCGGCAGAACGAACG
>JACDBM010000136.1 GCA_013694945.1 Chthoniobacterales bacterium | reverse complement strand
CGTTTTGCCGTAATCGGCTTTGTATTCGTCGAGCGAATCCGCATCGATGATGGAGGCGAGCAGATCGCGCGCATCGTACGGCTTGTGGCCATCGAGGCTGATGAGGTCGTAAATGGCCTCAGGCTTTCTGGCAGCTGCCGTCTTCGGAGTTCTTTCGGAATTGTCGGCCGCTTCTGCCTCTGGAAGCAACGCCACGAGCGAACGCAGCCGCTTCAAACACGAGAGGTCATCCTTCTCGTAAAAATCCACCGTGCCGCTGATCTCCGCGTGCATCTTCGCACCGCCCAGCTCCTCGGCTTCGATAACCTGTCCGATGGCTGCCTTAACAAGCGAAGGGCCAGCGAGATAAAGTCCGCTTCCCTCCGTCATCAAAATTTTGTCGCAAAGCACCGGCAGATAAGCTCCACCAGCAACGCAATTGCCCATGATGGCGGCGAACTGGGGAATGCCCGCGGCGGAGATAACAGAATTATTTCGAAAGATGCGGCCGAAATCATCTTCGTCTGGGAAGATCTCGTCCTGCATCGGCAGGAAGACCCCGGCGGAATCAACCAGGTAAATAATGGGAAGATTGCACTCAAATGCAATGCGCTGGGCGCGAATGAGCTTTTTCGCCGTCTGCGGAAAGAACGCGCCGGCCTTCACGGTCGCGTCGTTCGCGATGATCATGCATGGCACACCTGCGACGTTGCCGATTCCCGCCACGGCGCCGGCGGCGGGAATGTTGCCCCACTGCGAATACATCTTGTAGGCCGCCCAAAGGCCGACCTCGAAAAAAGGGGCGTTTCGATCGAGCAATTGCGTCAGCCGCTCGCGCGCAAATAAGCGCCCGAGCTTGTGCTGTCGTTCCTGCCCGGCTTTGCCTCCGCCTTCGCGCAGCATCGCTTCCTCGTTCGCGATGCCGGCGCAGCGTTCGCGCAAAGAATCGACAGACTTGGGAGGGCGGGACATCAGGGAAAATGGGTAAGCCGCGCACGGGTTCGAAGCAAGCGCGGCGGGAAGGCCGGGCGAGCGAGAAGCTCGCGCGATGCAGGCGTTGCCGCTGCTAAAAGACGTCGTTCTCGGAAGGGTAACCGGAATCGCCGCGGATCGAGCGCAACCGATTGCGACTTCCCCTTTCGGACTCCGGGCGATTGATTCGTTCCATCGCGACTTTCACGAGCAGCGGAACCGCGGCGAGAGCGCCGAGGGAAACGAGTGCAATGCCTGTCGCCTGTCGAACGGGACGCTTAATCTTGTCCGCTACCAGCATTCCGAAGCCCAATCCGAACGCGGCGCGAGTGAGAATAAGCAAACTGTCGAGCGGGATCAGCTCGGCGGTTTTGGGGATGGATATCGAGAGGGACATCGCCTACCCTCATACCATCCGATTCTGAAAAAGAAACGGGAAATCTCGTAACTCGCGCGCGATGGTTTTGCGCGTCGGTTTTTACCTTCAGATGTCGCAACTCATCTATGCTTTAATCCTCGCCGGTGGCAGCGGTAAACGCTTCTGGCCGATGAGCCGGCGTGCGCGTCCGAAGCAATTGATGCCGCTTGTCTCGGAGAAAACGTTGCTGGAGGAGGCGGTGGCCCGTCTCGATGGCTTGATCCCTCGGGAACGGATTCTGATCCTCACGAATGTCGAACAAGAGGCCGCCGTGCGCACTTTGCTCCCGGACATGCCCTCGGCGAACATCGTGGCTGAGCCAGCGAAACGAGACACAGCCGCGGCCGTTGCGCTAGGCGTCGGTTGGATTGCCGCGCGCGATCACATGGCGACAATGGTCGCCCTTCCCGCGGATCATATGATCAAAGACATCGCGGCTTTCCAGGCCACGGTTCGCACCGCAGCGGAGGCGGCGGAGGAGACGGGGGCGCTTGTCACGATCGGGCTCAAGCCGACCTGGGCGTGCCCTGGTTTTGGTTATATCGAGCAAGGCTCGCGAGTTCAGTTGCGAAGCGTGCAAGACAAACAAACGGAAATACGGCGAGTCATTCGTTTCCGCGAAAAACCAAACCCCGAGCTGGCGGAGTCGTTCATCCGACAGGGCAATTTTCGCTGGAATGCGGGGATGTTCGTCTGGTCTGTGCCGACTGTTTTGAGCGAGTTCAATCGGCACGCGCCGGAGCTCGCCAGCTTTATCGCGAATGTTTCCGCAGCCGGGAATTTTGACAAGGCGCTCAGAGACATATTTCCCAAGCTGCCGAAGATCTCCTTCGATTACGCGGTAATGGAGAAGGCCGATCGCGTGCTCGTGGTGGAAGCGGGCTTTGACTGGGATGATGTCGGCAGCTGGCAGGCGGTCGCATCCTATCTTAGCAAGGACTCCCACGATAACTCTGCGAACTGCGATTTCACCGCGGTGGATTCGACGAACAACATTGTCTTCGATCAGGACGGAACGAAAATCGCGTTGCTCGGCGTCCACAATCTGATCGTCGTTCGCACCGGTGACGCACTCCTGGTTTGCCACCGTCACCAGGCGGAAAGGATCAAGGATCTGATCGGAAAACTTCCCGTGGAGTTGCAATGAGCGGTTTCGGATTGGTCAAACGGATCCTGGGCGTTGACTACGGCCGCGCACGGATCGGCCTCGCGATTTCGGATGAGCTCGGGATGCTCGCCCACCCTTTGGAGACCGTTCCG
>JACDBM010000120.1 GCA_013694945.1 Chthoniobacterales bacterium | reverse complement strand
CGCACGTTGGAGGCGGTTGAAGCGAATCTGCACAGCGTCGAGCCTCTGACAGAGCGGGTCGATGCGCGCGCAGCTGAGTTCGCTCGCCGTTCGCGCGCGCGAATACATTATCTCTCGGCGGTTGGCTCTTCACGCGCGCGCCAAATGCAGGAAGTCTTTCGCATTATCAGCGAGCGCTACAGCGGGACGCGCCTCGCATTAGCGGAAGATGACTTAGCACTGCCGCTCCTGCGGATCGGCGAAGCTGGAATAATCAGCCACGAATCGCTCCGTCGACCGCCGGCGGAGCGGACGTTATCGGAAATTGATGCAATCGAAGATGATGTCTCAGACGCTGAGAGAGAACGGTGCGTCGCAATATCGCGTTTTCCGTTACTGTTGATCGGGCGCATCGGTTTCTCGATGAGATCGGATGTGAGCCAGGCGCTACGGTCTCATCAGCGGACCTGCCGCTGAAAGGCACATCTGACGAGATTGAAGATGTTGTTTCGGTGCTTCTGTATGCCGATACGGAATCTGCGCGGTACGAAGTGGCGGTGTCGGAGAATGACTGGAATGACGGCGATCTTAAAGCTGACCTCGTAGGTGGCTACCGGATCGATCGGTTCGAGGTAACGCGGAATGGATAACGAGCGGCACGATCTTCCAGCAGAACCCCCACTCCTGGTGGGGCTGGATCAGCGCGACCGTGTAAAACTGCGGGAAACGTTGCTGCGGTTGCTGCATCACACCGCAATCGTCCGTGACGATCCGGGTTGCGCGGAAATTTATGACTGGGCCAATCTGCACAGGGCATGGGTCAGGGAAGTCGCTGAATTAATCGGCTACGACGTCAGTTTCGAAGAACCGTTTCGACTGATTCTCTGTGTGCCTCAGGAGCAGGGAATCGTTCGGCGATTTACTATCGAGGAGTCATGCATCGCGATGGTACTTTGGCACGATTACGACACTGCGCTGCGGGAAGGTGCGACGCGCGTTTGTCTTACGGTCAAGAATCTCAATGACTCCTTCGCGGCGAAGCTGAAAGGCGTTAAGCAACCGACGCGCGCGGGAATGAAAACGGCGCTTCAGGTTTTCCACCGCCACCGGCTTATCCGGCTGAGCGCATCGGAAGAGTTTTCGGATTCGACGATCGAGATCCTGCACACGTTGCGACTGGTGATGCCCTTCCAGCAATTGGATGAATGGCAAAAACAGGCGCAGCTCTATGTGAAGACGGCGCCGCAGGAGAGCAGTCTCAGCGGAAGAGGAAGGCGATGAACCAGCCTGATCGTCGCATCAACCTCTCCGGCATCCACGCCATCAACTGGTACGGATACACGCACGATTACATTCCGGTAGCGGGCAATCTCCTTCTGGCCGGCGTCATGGGATCGGGGAAGTCGATCCTGATGGACTTAATCCAGCACGTCTTGGTCGGGCATCAGAAGTCGAGATACAACGTTTCTGCCACTGGCGCGAGCTCCGGTCGGACGCTGAAGGGCTACTGCCTTGGCGATTTGAAGAATGAGGTCGGCGGCATCACGCAGTTCATGCGACCGCGCGGAGCGATCACCGTAATCGCATTAGAGTTTGCATGGCCTGGTAGCACACAACGAGAGACGTGGGGCTTTAGGATTGTCTTCGAGAACGCGACGCAGCCTCGGCCTTCGCGGAATGACCCATTCTTCATTCGCGCTGCACTTGGCAAGCACGAGCTGATCAGCGGTAACCCCTCGCGGCCATTGTCAGACGCGGAATTCAAGGAGCTCGTCAACACGCACGACGGCCGAATTTTCGACACGATCGAAGATTACCGAAGGGACATGGCGAACCACGTCCACCTGAATTTTGACCGAGATACGCTCGACTACCTGTTGCCATCGGCGATGTCGTTTACCTTTCTGGAGGGCGGGTTCAATCGCTTTTGCCGGCAATACATTCTCCCGAATGAGCCGCTGAAGACTGATGACGTGCGCGAGAGCTACCTCGCGTTCAAGAAGCTCGAAGTCGATCTGCGCGAAATCCGCGACAAGGTCACGCGACTTGAGCAGATATGCGGCGCATTCGACCAGTGGAAGAGCGCGTCAGCCGATCTCGTCTGCTTCGATCTCCTGCAGCATGAGTTTGCCTGGAAGGCGGCATGCGATTCGGAGAAAGAGGGCGCTGCACAGATTGCGAGAATGGAAAAGGAGTCCAGCGAAGCGACGAAACAGCTCGCGGCGGCGCGCGCCGAGAAGGAGTTGAAAGACGCGGATCGAACGCGCCTGCTTGCATTGTTCAATGCCACCGAAGACGGCGCGGCCTTCCTTCTGTTGAAGCAAGACAACAAGAGCCTCGTCGCGGAAATCGAAAGGCTGAGGGCAATCGGCAAGACGATCGGCGAAGCGCTGCAAACGCGGGTGCGCCAGACGCAACTTTGGTTAGAGGAAGCGACTCGCGCGAGCTTCAAAGCGGATAAAAAGATAATAGCAGCGGCTGAATACGCGTGTGCCAATCTCGCGCAAGCGGAGTCGCATCAGATCCGGGATCGGACACGCGCTCTGGCTGGCGCGATTAAAGCCGCTCGCGACTCACTCGAAGCGGCGACGCGTGAACATCGCAATCGTTACGCGGCTAATCTTGCGGAGATGAGAAAGCTCAGGGCAGCAATTGAAGCGCTGCGTTCAGGAGTTCTCGTCGAGAATTCTACGTTGCTCGCGACGTTGAATCGTGAGCTGCCAAGGCGAAATGGACAATCTGCCGCGCGAGCGTTGCGGCAGCTTTGTGAAATCAACGACGAGCGCTGGCGGCCGGCGTTGGAGGTCGCATTCGCGCAAAAATTCGCGGTCGTGGTCGATGACGCGGATTACAACGATGCGGACAGAATATTTCACGATCTGAAGGAGAATGTCTTCCCCGAGTCGCTCGTTATCCCCGCACGCGCACGTAAACTGCCGGGCCAGTGCAAGCTTGGTTCGCTCGCGGAGAAACTGGACACATCCCATGAACTGGCGCGCCGGATCGTCGATCACCTCCTCGGCGATGTGCTCTGCGTCGATTCACGTGAAGAACTAGCTGCGAAAGAGAAAGCAATCTTGCCGGATGGCTACATGATCCGCGGCGCGTTTAACGTGCGCCTGCGGCATTATGACTATCGCCCGTGTATCGGGGAACGAGGTCTCGAACGACAGCGCGGGTTTTTGCAAGACAAATTCGACGAATTCAAGCGGGACAACGAAGTAATGCAGCCTGCGATTGACGCCGTCGACGCGCTGGTAGTGCAATTCGATCAATATCGCCTTAGCGCCGAATCATTGCACGATGATCTCGCGGAAGCGACGCGTTTGCCAGAACGCGAGGACAAGTTACGGCGTAACATAGCCGAGCTCGATCGGGTGCGCGCTGCCGGATTCGAAGACAAGGAGCGGGATCTGGCTGCACTCGATAGTCGTCTCGCTGCATTGCAGAATGAAATCGAAGCCTAATCGGCCGCGCAAAACTCGATCAGCTCGAACAAGCTCGTAAGCGTCAAAGTGAACTCGCAGCGACCACGTCTGCTGCAAAGCAGTTGTACGATCGGAAAGTTTCTGACCTTGGCGCGAAGATTGTAGTTCATCGGAAAGATGAGCTCGCCGCGATACTACTCGGAGAATTCCCGAGCAACGAAGTCTGTGCTCGGGATTGTGCTCGACGCTACAACGAGCAAAACCTTCAAGTCGCAACGCGCTGGGCTGAACTGAAATCGTTTCGTCGTGAAATGGCGGACCGCTACGAGTCGATGCGGGACGATCCGACTTACGAACTCGAAGCGGAAGAGAACTCGCACTACGCGCAATTGCTCGAGCGGCTGCGCGTGAATGACCTGCAGGCAGTCCAGGCGAAAGCCGCGCGCGAGCGAATCAATTGACAAAATCTCTTCCGCACGACGGTCGCGGTGAAACTCAACTCCGCTCTCCGGCGCGCCGACGACTTAATTGCGTTAATGAACAGCCAATTACGACGGCGAATTGGCAACTCAGAGTACCAAATCAGCAAGGTAGAGAATCCAGACCGGGAGTATCAGCAGTATCGGCAGTTACTTACCGCGTGTGCTACAGCCGGCGAGGACGATCTCTTTGCGTTACTCGAAGGCGCCGTTCGCGAGAGCATAGAAGCGCTGTTCGAGTCGATCGTCGAGCATCCCGACAGCCGTGTCGCACTACAGTTCTTGGATTACCGAAACTACCACGACTACGACCTTAAGGTTCGTGACGTCACTGACCCAAACGCTGCGCCCGTCAGTATTGATCGACAGGCAACGAAGATGAGTGGTGGCGAAAATCAGTCGCCTTATTTCATTGCGATCCTTGCCTGCTATCTGCGCGCTTATAAACGCCATCTGACCGGTCGCGTTGCTGGTCCATCGCTTTGTTTGATCCCGATCGATGAGGCGTTTTCGAAAATGTCTGGCGACGGAATTCGCCACAGCATTGACGCGCTGAAGGAGCTGGACCTTCAAGGCTTCTTGTCGATGTCCAGCGGCAACATTCCGTACGCAATCGACGGCTGTGACCAGGTGCTCACCGTCTCCAAGAAGAAGACCCACCATCACAATCAGGAAGGTGTGCGCAATATCGCAGTGAGTCTCACGCGGGAGGAGGCGCTGCAACGATATTGCACACGGTAAGGCAGCGCGTATTGGTCGCGCTCGCACAAGCTTACGAGCGCAGCATGGTAGGACGTACCGGTCAGTCAGCGCGGTTCTGCCGAATACCATTTCTTGATCTCATTCGCACGGCTGGCTGTGCCGACGGTGAAGCGCTTGAACTCAGTCGCGCTGCACTTACCGAGCTTGCGAACGCCGGCATTGTACGGCTCCGTCATCCGCGCCGAGATCAAGCGACAATCCTGACGATCGAAGTCGATCCGTCACGTGAAGAAGACCTATTCACAATTCTCGATCGCGAATCGCCGAGCGACCGGCGAGAACAGCTCGCTGCTATTTTCTCGCGCGCGGAAGAGTGGGGAGCACCGGACCGATGGCGATCACATTGGAAAGATACGTGCAGCCGCTTCGCCCACGCTGCACAAAGCGGTCGTGCGTTGGCTCCTTTCTCGCGCGCAGACCCGGATTACACGGCCGAGCTTTTGCGGGTCAGTCTTGAGCTACTGCATTGGACGCGCGAATCGTTAGTGCGGTTTGCAAGCTGCCAACTCTTTGGCAATTCGAAGCAGCTTGAGCAGTGCCGGTCATCAGTGGAGACGATCCTATCGATTGTTACGGAGGGAGAAATTCACGATCTGGCGCAAGTCGGAATTCTGGAGAATCCCCGCTCGTGCATTCTTGCTGGCCCGGTGATTATGCACTTCCAGGACAGCAGCGCTGATCTGCAAGCACTGCGCGGCCCAATCACACTATCGATGAGTGATCTGGGAAAGTGTGTCCGCATTGAGACGCCCGCTACTCGATTTTGCACGATTGAAAATCCTACGACCTTTCATGAGCTGTCGAAGCCTCGATCCGACACTCTCTTTGCGTGCTCTGATGGCTATGCGAAGCCAGCGCTTCGCGAATTGATCGCACGGTTGGACGCGATCATCGAGTTGTATCACTTTGGCGACTCCGACCCTGCGGGTTTTGACATTCTTCGTCACCTGCGCTGTGAGACCGGGCGAAAGATCGACAGCATACACATGACATTTCGCCGGTCCCGAACGATCGAGCCATTGTCGCCAGGCGATGTCGTACTCGCTCAGCGGCTGCTTGCATCGTCCGACCTGACCGCGGAGGAAAAATCAGTCATTCAGAAAATGCTTGAGACTGACAACAAAGGCGACTTCGAGCAGGAGCGACTCGGGCTTCCACGGTTTGACCAGTGGCCCTTCTACTAAAATGGCATCCCAACTCCCGATTCTCGCAGATAAAAAGCGATTTCCGCTTTTGTGTTCCTTCTCGGAGCACTGCAATCACGCGTTAATGACGTGCGATGATCTCTGTTTTTTTGCTCCGGCAGACAGTTCAGGCGCGAATTTCGCGACGCGCATGCTTTGCACTGATTGGCATTTGTACGGCGACACCCTCCAGCCTCTTTGCTCGTATCTTCACGCGCGGGAGCCTGGCTTCTAAGAGCATTGACCGCATCCGTCGTGCCGGTAGCGGGTCGAGATCTACGACCCAAGCGACGGACAGTGCACGGCGGCTATAACGATGGCGACTGCTTACCCGTTGATGACGAAGTTCGTCGTCGAATTGCGAAAGGGCCGGAACTGGAAGTCAGAAACTCTCCGGCAATTGCCGCTTGAGTCGCGCTCGTGACGGCAGTTTAGATTCGACGAGGCCGCGGACCTTCCGGTTTGCGGCCTTTTGTTTTAGTAGGCGCCGGGATACGCTCTTTTCTACAAGGCCGATGGACAACGACGTCGCGACGGTGGTTGAACAGCTGCAAGCCGAGAACGAGCGGCTGAAGGTGCAACTGGCGGATGTGCGCAGCGGGAGCAGCAACGACGGCGCCGCGGTCTCAATTGGCAGCATTGAGACGATGACGCTGCGGCTCGGTCGAGGTGGGCGGATCGAATACGCGAACTCCGCCATGGCGCGCCTCGCAGGTGTGGAGAAGTCTGCGCTGATTGGCTCGGATGTTTCATCGCTCCAGCGTTGCCTTTCCGAAGAGCTCGCCCGCGCCGTTATCAGTCTTCCTGCGGATACCGCCGCGGTTCGCGTCGCCGGAAGGACCTCCGCTGGCCAACTGGGGACGTTTCAGGTGAAGGTCACTAGCAGCGCTGGGCATCGCGACATCGTCATCCAGGACGTAAGTGACGAGCACCGATTCCGCGCCTACGTGGAACGCTACGTTTCTCGCGAGCTCGCGAGTTTGTCTGATGATGAGCTGCAGTCGTTCAAATTTCCCGAGCGGCGCCTGATGACGGTTTCGTTCGTTGACTTGCGCGGTTTCACCGCGCTGAGCGAACACCTGTCCCCCGAAGAGCTGCGCGGGACGCTTAACGCATACCTGGAGGAGGCGATGGAGGCGATCAATGCTGCGCACGGCACAGTCGACAAGATCGTCGGAGACGAGGTCATGGCGCTGTTTGGCGCACCCCGATATTATGCGGATCACGCCCTTCGCGCCGTCCAAGCGGCATGTGACCAGGTAGCGCGGATGGAAAAGCTACGATCTCAATTTGCGAGTGCCGGTCAGATGATGCCTCCATGCGGCATTGGTATCAACACCGGTAAGATGGTTCTCGGCAATATCGGCAGCTCGATGCGCCAGGATTACACCGTGATGGGAGCTGCTGTGAACCTCGCGTCGCGGCTCTGCGGCGTTGCGCACGGGAGCGAAATCCTCGTCACGCAGGCCACCGTCGATGCGATTGTCCGAGCTCTTCCTGAAAGCTGGTCTGCCACCGAAGCTACGGTCGAGACCGCTGCGTCCCCGTTGCTCGTCGGCGGCAAACATGAAGGTGTTTTTCCGCTGCCGGCCGAGCTGGCCGCGAAGGCGCTGCTCGTTGGTGCCGAGGGTTCGTCGCAGTTCGAATTCCGGTATCAGTATGCGTTAAAGGCGAAAGGATTCAGCGACGCTCTGCCGGTGCTTTCTGTCCAGCGGCTTGGTTGTGAGGTGGTGGCGCTTTCAGACGCGGTGGAGCAGTTATCCGACGGCGAAAGAATTTTTGGCAAATACCGGCTCCTCATCCTTCTTGGCCGCGGAGGAATCGGGGAAGTCTGGAAGGCGCGCGACGCTTTCGGCAATGTAGTCGCGATCAAACTCCTGCTCGCTGGCGAACATGCGCCCGAAACGCAAATCGAACGCTTCCGGCGAGAGGCAGCGGTGATGGCGCGGCTGCATCATCGCCACATCTGTCGGATCCAAGAAGTTGGCGAATGGGAGCGCGTCACATTCATTGCGATGGAATACATCGACGGTGCCTCCCTCGCGGAGTTGCTGCGACCGGCCGCCAAAGCCGAAGAGACGCATGTGCCCAGCCTCGAAGCGGCCTTCGCGCAACTCGACGAGCACGCACCCGATCGGCCGGATCGATCGACCGGCGACACGGAGACCGGAAGTGCTTCATCGCTGATTCTTCCACAGCCGCAGACGCTCGCGATCGTGCTCCAGGTATGCGATGCGCTGCACGCGTCGCACGAAGCTGGTGTCTTCCATCGCGATCTGAAGCCGGGTAACATCATGATCCGGCGCGGCGGCGAGTCAGTGGTGACCGACTTCGGGTTGGCGAAACTGGCGGAAGCTGACGGGCAAGCGGCGTTGTCAATTTCAGGCCAGGTCGTTGGGACCGTCGGGTACATGGCGCCGGAGCAGGCACGATCAAGCAGGAACGTAGATGAGCGTGCGGACGTCTACAGCGTTGGCGCGGTCCTGTATCAGATGCTAACCGGCCGGAAACACTTCCAGCCAAGCGACAGCCTCCTCCAGGACATTCAGCGGTTGCAGCATTGGACACCGGTTCGACCGCGCGAGCTAAGCAAGCAGATCGATTCCGATCTGGAAATCATCACGCTGAAAGCATTGCGCGCGGAACCGTCCGAGCGGTATCGCAGCGTCGCTGCGTTTCGCGAAGATCTCCTCCGTTATCAGCGCGGAGAAATCATCTCGGCGAAAGCGGCAACCCCGCGGGAAATCATGGCGAAGTGGGTGAAGCGCAACCGCGCGGTCGCCGTCGTCGCAGCCTCGGCGCTCGTGTTGCTGCTCGCGAGCGGCGCCGTCTTCACGTGGTTTAACTATGTGCAGCGCCTTCGTGCGCAGACTGCGCGGGCACAGGCGGAGGAACTGGTCGGCTTCATGGTGACAGACCTGCGCGGCAAGCTCGACGCGATTGGCCGGTTGAGCTTGCTCCGGGACGTGAACGAACAGGTCGACCAATACTTCCGCGCCGTCCGACCGAACGAAGGAGGGTACAACGCGAAGCGTCTCCGTGCGGTGGCGCTGCAGAACGAGGGCGACCTCCTCGGGTCGCAGGGTAACGTCGTTGACGCAGCCGCGCGCTACCGCGAGACGCTGCGACTAATTCGGGAGCTCGAGAAGGAGCGCCCGAACGACACCGTCGTCCGACACGACGAGTGGGCGATCCTCGGCAAACTCAGCGGCACGGAGCAAACCGCCGGAAATCTGGCAAACGCGCTCGAGGCCGCGCAGGAGGCTCTGCGCCTCAGTCGCGATCTCGCCAAACGCGCGCCGCAGGCAGATTACCAGCGCGATTACGCGATCAGTTACAACCAGGTCGGGTTGCTCGAAGACCGCCGCGGCAACCGCATTGCCGCACGAGAAGCATACGAGACAGGCCTCGACGAAGTGGCGAAACTGCTCGAACGCAATCCCGCAGATCGACGGTTGCAACGCGACGCGATGGTCGCACATCTGCGGCTCGGCGAGGTCGCATTAGGCGGCGGCGAGTTTGACGGTGCGCGAAGGGAATTGGAAATCGCAACGGAACTCGCGCGGCAACTAACCGCATCGGATCCAACAGACGCGATCAGCCAGCGTGATGTATCTGTCGCCATGATCAAACTCGCGGACGTGGCGTTACAGGAGAAGCGATTCGACGAGGCGCGGCCGCTCTACGAAGAAGCGCTTCGGGTGCGTCAAAAACTGTCGGCGCAAGATCCTGAAAACACAGACGCACTGCGCGACCTGTCGGTCCCCTTCGAAAAGATTGGTTTGCTCGAAGTTGCGCACGGGGACATGCAGGCTGCGCTAACGCCCTTCCAGCGAAGCGAAGAGATCGCGGAGCAACTGGCGGCGAAGGATCCCGCTAACGCCGAGTGGCAGCGCGACGTGACGGTAACCCTGGAGCAGATGGCACAGGTGCGCGAAGCGGTCGGGGATTTCAGCGGCGCTGTCGCCAACTTCGAGAAGAGCCTGGCGATTGGAACGAAACTCGTGGCGGCCGACCCTCAGAATGCATCAGCGCAACAGGACCTGTCCCTGACCTACAAGGAGCTTGGGGAATGCCTTGGCAGCGCCGGTGAGCGGGAGCGCGCGCTGGAATTACTGAAGACCGCGGAGACGAGGCACGCCGAGTTAGCCGGCAAGGACCCGACCAACCGGACCTTGCAGGCGGAGCTGCAGGAGATCCGCGAGAGCCTCGAGACGTTTCGCCACTGATCCACGTTAGCAGTGGCAAACGTCCCTCGGCTGTTACGCCATCGCGACGATTTGCGGTCCGTTTTGGCAAGCGGCTTGGATCGCCCAGTATTCGCGCGCTTCTCTCGCATCGACAATTTTCTTGAAATGATCGGCAACGATCTTTGCGGAGTTTTCCCTCTCGAAGAGTAAACTGCAAGCGTTCGATGGCGGCCCATCAAAGTATCAGCCGGGGAGCGACCTGGGAACTATCAATCCGCGCGTCTACTTAAATCGTCCTGATGCCGGGCCGCGATTTGCGACTACGTCTTCGGATTTCAGCGGTGAGGGCACGTATAACATCGTCGGGAATGCCTCCTGTGCGCCTCAGGCGACGCTCCTCAACGCTTTCTCGCGCAAAACTCATGGCACCACCGGGGTTTTCGATCTCCGCTCAACGGTCGGTGTAATGGGCGGCGTTGTGCAGGTGGAACCCCGTCGTGGCGGGACGCCAGGCGATCAGAAGATCGTCATGGTCTTCCCAGCCCCTGTCACCTTTACCGGCGCGTCCGTGACTGGCGCAGGCACTGTCCGCAGCACGACTCCCGCGGCGAATTCCGCTCCGACAGGCGTAGTTACCGTGAACCTCACTAGGGTGGCCAACGCCCAGCAGATGACGGTGAATCTGAACGGGGTTAGCACTGGTGCCGCTCCCACCACGATCAGCGTCCCAATGCGAGTGCTGCTCGGCGACACGAACGTGGATGGCAGCGTAAACTCGGGCGATTTGCAGCAACCCGTGATCGTTCCGGCCAACTCGTCAACCGGGATAACTTCCTCAATGACGTGAATCTCGATGGAACGGTGAACAGCCGTGACGCCTCTATCGTGCGGAAGCAGTCTGGCACCGGCTTCTAGACGCTAGAGAGCAAACTCAATAAGCCCCTGCTCCGCAAGTGCGCCGAGCAGGGTTTTCGTGCCCTGCACGGTTCACTCTTCTTCGCTGCTCGAT
>JACDBM010000086.1 GCA_013694945.1 Chthoniobacterales bacterium | reverse complement strand
GACGCTAAATCCGCCCGCCTTTTGCAGCGCCAGGGTCAGCATATCCACGACGTCGTGTTCGTCCTCGATGAGGAGGATCTTGTTGCTGGGCGCGGAGTTCATCGGCTAAATCATTCCGTCGCAGGGCACCGCCGAAGGCAAAGTGACTTTGTGGTGACAATTCGCGCGTTCATGCGGCATTCCTAGCTTTATCGCATGCGTCAATACCACGACCTGCTTCGCCTTGTGCTCGAACATGGCCGACCGCGGAGCGACCGGACAGGTGTCGGCACGCTTTCGATCTTCGGGGCGCAGGCGCGCTTTGATCTGCGAGAAAGTTTTCCGCTCCTCACGACGAAGAAGCTCCATTTGAAGTCGATCATCCACGAGCTGCTCTGGTTTCTGCGGGGAGAAACCAATGTGCGTTCTCTAAACGAGAAAGGCGTGACGATCTGGAACGAATGGGCCGATGAGAAGGGCGATCTGGGCCGGGTTTATGGCGCGCAATGGACCGATTGGCGCGGCGCCGAGGGTGTGCGCGTAAATCAAATCGACGACGTCATCGAGCAGATCCGCACGAAGCCAGACAGCCGGCGGCTTATCGTAACGGCGTGGAACCCGGCCGAGCTCCAGCAGATGGCGCTACCGCCTTGTCACGTGCTCTTTCAGTTTGACGTGCGCGATGGCGAGCTGAGCTGTCAGCTTTATCAACGCAGCGCCGATCTCTTCCTCGGGGTGCCCTTCAACATCGCCTCCTATGCCTTGCTCACGATGATGGTGGCGCAGGTCTGCGGGCTTCAGCCGGGCGAATTCGTGCACACCTTCGGCGACCTCCATCTTTACCAAAACCACCTCGAGCAAGCCCGCGAGCAACTCACCCGTGATTTCCGGGCGCTTCCTCGCATGCAGTTGAATCCGGCCGTGAAGGACCTCCCGGAGTTCCGCTTCCAGGATTTCGTCTTGATTGACTACAACCCGCATCCTGCGATTAAAGCGCCGATCGCGATCTAGCGGGAACACAGGGAGTTGGCAGCGCCGGGTGCCTGCAACTTCCCTTCTCGTTCCGGGTTCAACTACAGGTATGGCCTGGCGCTTCTTCCTTTCTGCCTTTCTTCTCGTCGCGACGCTCGTGCCTGCCTTTGGCTTGCGGCCCGACGGTGTCCGCGTCGAGATCGATCTCCAGGATCAAATGATCTACCTCATCGAATATGGGCAGGTGACTCTGGCATCGCCGATCTCCAGCGGGCGCGCGACACATCTTACCAAGACGGGCGTCTTTGCCATCGTGGAGAAGGAACGCAATCACTACTCGAATCTCTACGGCAAAATCGTCGATGCGCGCGGCAACGTTGTCGTCTCGGATGCCGATGCCGACATGAAAGTGCCCCGCGGCGGCAAATTCGTCCCTGCACCGATGCGCTACTTCATGCGATTCAACGGGGCGGAAGGCATGCACGCCGGTTATTTGCCAGGCTATCCGGCCTCCCACGGGTGCGTCAGGCTACCGGAGAACAATGCCATCGCGCTGTTCAACACGGTGGAAGTCGGCACACCGGTGACGGTCTTCGGCCGGACTCCCGTGCGGCGGCGGACACCGGAAGAAAACGAATACGCCATGCAGCGCCGCCGCCAGACTCGCCCGGTCTGGGGCCTCGATCCACGCGTTGATCCGCGCTACTTTCTTGCGCCGCCCGGCTCGTGGCGGTAGCGAACCGTCGAGTGCCGGGTTGTAGCGACGCCGCTCTGTCGGGAGTGCTACAACTCAACGGCGACAGAGCGCCATCGCTACAATTACCCCGTCGACGAGCCGAACGGGGGCTGAGCGTCACCCTTGCCAGGAGAAAATGATCCGACGCTAATCGATTCGAAAACGCGCTTCAAGGCGTCGCCGTTGCCGGCGTAGTCGCGCTCGCCGTCTTCGGCCCAGCGCTCAAGTCCACGAGGTCTCCGAGGATACTCAGGGCTTCATCCCGGACTGGGTCCAGTGCGGGCTCTTTCGTTCCGTCCCCAGTTCCGAAGATGTCGGTCTCGGCATCCGATGCAGCTTCCGGCGCTACCTTGCTGTTGTTCGCAGCCGTTAGCTTTCCCGGAAACATGACAAGCTGGAGGTTTGGCTTATCGACGGTGTCCAGCGTGAGGCGATAGATTTTTGTGTCGTCAGTTCCCTGTCGCGCCAGCCGGTCCTTCGCCCGTAACTCCTTACGCATCTTGTCCTCGGATAACTCCGCGCGGCGCGCCTCTTCGTTCAAGGAAATGCGGTTCTCGTCAAGTTTACGACGCAGCCGTTCCATGTCTTCCAGGACGTAGTGGAACTCAGGGCTCTCTTTCACCCGCGCCTCGGAGCGGCGTTTCAGTTCCTCGGTGAAAATCTGCGGCGGCTCCCCCCACTTCGTGTACCGAGCTTTCGGCACTTCGTCGTAGGGTAGCGCGTTCTTCAGCGAGCCCTCCCCGAATTCCGGCAAGTCAGTCAACGACGGCAAAACGATATCGGAGGCTACGCCGTGCAATTGCGTCGAGCCACCCGCAACCCGATAGAATTTCTGGATGGTCAATTTCAAGGCGCCGTCTTCCTGAGAAGAGCTGCCGAGCAGGGAGGTAAAGCGGCCGATTTCCAAAATCGTCTGCACCGTGCCCTTGCCGAAGGTGTTCTTGTCGCCGACGACGAGAGCCCGTCCGTAATCCTGGAGTGCGGCCGCGAAAATCTCGCTCGCCGAAGCACTTTGCCGGCTGGTCAAAACCACCAGCGGGCCGGTGTAAGCGATGCCCGGATCGGGATCGCTCGAAACGACGATGTTCCCATTGGAGCCTTTCGTCTGCACCACCGGACCGGACTTCAAAAACAACCCGGTGAGCGCGATCGCTTCCTCAAGGGAGCCGCCGCCATTCCTGCGCAGGTCGACGACGAGGCCCCCGACGTTCTCCTTCTTCAGCCGTTTCAAGAGCTGGAGCACATCCTTCGTCGTGCTCTTCTGGTGCCGCTCCATGTCAGCGTAAAACGATGGCAGCGTGAGCCATCCGAGCTTCACCGGCTCGCCGTTCTTATCCTTCTTGATAATGATATCAGCGCGAGCTTCCTGGTCCTTGAGCTTAATCTCATCGCGCACCAACTCGATTGTCTTGCGCTTGGAAGGATCGGGCGCATCGGACGGAATCACGAGCAAACGCACTTTCGTACCCTTTTTGCCGCGGATCATCTCGACGACCTTGTCGAGGCGCATGTCGCGCACGTCCGCGAACTCGGCCGCGCCTTGGGCTACCGCGGTGATGCGATCGCCAACTTTAATGCTGCCAGCCTTCTGCGCGGGGCCCCCCGGCACGAGGCTCTCGATCTTGGCGTAACCGTCCTCGGTTCGCAGCATGGCGCCAATTCCGACTAACGAGAGGCCCATGTTGATGCTGAAATTCTTCAGGTCGGCTTTGCTCAAATACTCCGAGTGCGGATCATAAGTCTGCGCCAGTGCCGCCAGGAACAGCTTCACCTGCTCGGGCTGATCTTCTTCGTGCACGTTCCGCATTAGCCGGTCGTAGCGACGGGCCACTAGCTGCGGGCCGGGCTCGATCGGATGCTCGCTCAACTTCTCCTGGAGAAGCTCATTCGCGATGCGCGCGCGCCACATCTCATCGGCTTCCGCTTCATCCTTCGGCCAGGGCGCTTTCTGCCGGCTCAATTCGATCGTTGTATCGGGTTTCACCTCGATCGGGCCATTGAGCAGCTCCTTCACCTTGGCCACGCGATTATCCACGCGCTTCTGATAAAGCTCGTAGATTTCGTATGCTGGCTTCAAGTTTCCAAGCAATACGTCGTCATCGATCGACGTGCCGTACTTCGCATAGAGCGCATCCACATCCTGTTGGGTGAAGAAGAGGTGGCTGAAATCGAGCAGCTCGAGGTAGGTGCGCAGGAACTTCTTCGAAACCTCGTCGTTCAGCGACTGATGCGTGTAATGCCCTTCTTCCAGGAGGCGTCCCACCGAGACCTCTACCTGCTCCAGGTCCGATTTTGCTTGAAGCGGCTGCACGGCCAGCGCGAGCGGCAGAAGGGTGGCAAATACAACCGGCAAGCGGCAGGTGGAATGTTTCATTCTGGAAAAAGCAGGTTTTTTAAAATCGCAGACTTCACGGTGTAAAGCAAGGGGAGTGCAGCCTAGAACAAATCGCTGCAGGTGAGACAACGGACGCGCCGGAAGATTCAAAGATGAAATTTTCCGAACACCCGCCTCTGAAATCATTCCCGGGCACGAGCAGGATTCGGGGTAAGATCACTCCGATGAGCTATCAGACCTTCTGCGGTGGGATCTTTGAGACGAATTGTTATCTTTTTGACGCGCCGGACGGGCAGATTCTCTTCGACGCTCCCGAGGGCGCCTGCGAATGGCTCGTTTCACGTGGCACCGCGCCGCAGCTGCTCCTGCTCACTCATGGCCATTTCGATCACGTTCCCGATGTGGCAAAGATCAAGCAACGCTTCGGTTGCCAGATCGGCTGTCACGCCGACACCCTGCCGATGATTTCCGATCCTGCTTTCTTTCGCAGCTTCGGCTTCGCTCTCGAAATCGAGCCCACTGAACCTGATTTTCTGATCGAGGCCGCGCCGAGCCGAAAGTTCCTGGGAGCCGACTTCGAGGTGCTTGAAGTGCCGGGCCACTCTCCCGGGAGCCTTTGCTTCCTTGCGCGTGAGCGTCAGCTCTTGTTCGGCGGAGACGTTCTATTCGCGGGCGGGGTGGGCCGGTGGGATCTTCCGGGCGGTGACGGCGAGCTGCTCTTCCGCGGGATCAGGACCAAGTTATTCCCGCTCGACGACAAAATTACCGTGCTGCCGGGCCATGGTCCGCCGACCACCATCGGCCAGGAAAGGCGCACCAATCCGTTCGTCAGGTAGGCGCGTGGTCTTACCGTCGCCGCAACTGTGGCTTAGCGCCGAAGCTCGCGCTGAATCGGTTCCAACCGGAACCTGATCCGCTGCGCGCGCGAGCGGATCTCGCGGCGCGTCAGAGTGCCTCGGCGGAACGCGTCGTTGAGCTCTTCCGTCGCGC
>JACDBM010000083.1 GCA_013694945.1 Chthoniobacterales bacterium | reverse complement strand
TCCCGGGATACACCGTTGTGACGACGCTCGATCTCCGGTTGCAAGATCTGGCGGAGAAGGCGCTCGAGGCGAAAGCGAAACGCGGCGCGATTGTGATCATCGAGCCGAATAGCGGCGACATCCTGGCAATGGCTTCCTGGCCGACGTATAATCCGAACGCGTTCATCCCTGCGATTTCGCCGGAGAAGTTTAAGGAGCTGCAGGACGATCCAAACATTCCGCTCCTGCCACGCGCGTTTCGTTCCTCGTATCCGCCCGGCTCGGTCTTCAAGGTCGCGGTCGGGATCGCGGCGTTTGAGAGCGGCATCGTCCACCCGCAGGACGAGTACGATTGCATGCCCGCGCTCCAGGTGGGCAACGTCGTATTTCACAACTGGAAGAAGACCGAGCGCGGCGCGCTCAATTTCGTGCAGGCGATGACCGAATCGTGCGACACCTGGTTCTATCAGGTCGGGATCAAGACAGGAGCGGAGCCGATTATTGATTGGGCGCAAAGAATGGGCTTTGGAGCGAAGTGCGGGATTCCGTTGCGCGGTGAAGTGGAAGGTCGGATTCCGAATGACAAATACATGAGAGAAACGCACGGGCGCCGCCTGCTGAACGGTGATATCGCGAACCTCTCGATCGGTCAGGGTGACTGCGAAGTGACTCCGCTGCAGATGGCGCAGTCAATGGCGATCGTGGCGAATGGCGGCATCTTCTACCAGACGCGGCTCGTGCTGCAGGTGCAGACGCTCGATAACGAAATCGTGACTGCGTATCAGAGACGCGAGAAGCGGACGCTGGATGTTTCGCCGCTGACGATCGGGCAATTGCATGAGGCGATGGTGGATGTGGTGAGCGGCGCGGGTGGCACGGCGCACCAGGCAGAGCTCGAGACTGTGGAAGTCGCAGGGAAAACCGGCACGGCGCAATGGGGCCCCAAGAAGAAGGAACGCACGGCGGCCTGGTTCGCTGGGTTTCTGCCGGCGAAGAAGCCGCAATTTGCGTTCGCGGCTCTTTATGAGGGCGACGTCGGTGCCGACGTGCACGGCGGAAGCAGCGCCGCGCCGATGATCGCGCAGGTGTTCAAGCAGGTTTACAAGGCAGACAATGGAAACGGCCGACGCCGCAAACGGGCGCCGGTCGAAGAACCCGCACCTGTGGACGAGCAACTGGAAGAAGATCGTTCAAACTAGCGGTGCTGTAACAAACGACAGTGGAGAGCCGTCAAGTCTCGGAGGGACATGCTTCTGCATCTCCTGGACGCGCGATGCGCGTCCCTCCGCTACAGCGTTGCTGGGACCGGTTCCATCGTTCCTTTGAACTTTGGTTCCTCGCGTTCTACGCCGAAGTTTTCCTCATAAAGCTCCGCGATCCGCGAGAGCTCATCGTCCGTTAGTTGTGGAGTCTCTGGCGCTTTCGCGAATTCGATCAGCTGCGCTTGGTCGTAGATGTTCGGCAGTGTGGATGCGACGCGTTTGTCCGCGAGCAGCCATTGCAATGCTGCCTGGCCCAGCGTCCGATCCGAGCTTTCCAGAAAGCGGAGGCGAGCGACTTTTTCCACCCCGTTTAATAGCCAACTGCGCGGCCGATGAAGACGATGATCGCCAGGCGGGAAAACCGTCTCGGGCGTGTATTTCCCTTCGAGCATACCAGACGAATGCGTTACGCGGATGAGGAACATCGTATCCCTGGAGGCTTCGGCAGCGGCTTCGTGCATCGCTTTGCCGGGATGCTGCTCGAGAATGTTGTAGATGTGCTGCACGCTCGTGATCTGGCGTTCGCGAATGCAGTTAATACCCTCGTACATCCAGCCAATCGCAGGGCCAAGAGCAATTCCGAAGTAGCGGATTTTGCCGCTGGTTTTCAGTTGCTCAAGACACCTCCAAAGCGCGTCGTCCTCAATTTGCTCCATCCGGATGTTGTGAAGCTGAAGCAGGTCAATCCGGTCGGTCTTGAGCCGTCTCAAGGCTGCTTCCGTCGCTCGCGTGATTGCCTCGGGCGAAAAATCCTGCGGAATTTCGCGCTGACCTCGCCCGCGCGTTTCACCGTGTGTGACGAAGTCGTAGCCGACCTTAGTGGCAATTACGATTTGGTCGCGCTGCTTCGGGAAAGCTTT
>JACDBM010000060.1 GCA_013694945.1 Chthoniobacterales bacterium | reverse complement strand
TCGACGGCTCGGTTGCCCTAGCGATTTCCGTGACAGGCGTAGGGCTGAGGGCTGCCGTGATCGCCTGTGGCCCCGCTGCGCCGGCGCTGCGGGGCGGCGCCGAGATCGATTTCGATTTCTTCTTCTTTCGGCCCATTCCGTTCGGGGCAATCAGCCTTTCAGATTGTGACTTCGCTGTCGCCGCAAACCGCTCATGAGAATGGTCTACCTACAAGAGAATCTAAAGATGCTTTTGCGGCCGACTTGCGTTTAGCCAGCAACTCCGTGACGGCTTTATCTTGAGCGATTACGCGTTTTGCCGCGTTTCCATCCTCGCAGGAGTTGAACCTTACCAGCCACAAATCGGCTGCGGTCCGACGCTAGGGCAGCGCCGCCCTTGCGAAATCACGCCCTGCGTCCGCAGCAGTTCTTGAATTTCTTCCCGCTCCCGCAGGGGCACGGTTCGTTCCGGCCGACCTTGGGGACTTCGCGACGGACGGGCGCCAGATCGAGCTTCAGTTCGCTTCCGTCACCGTCCCCGTTTTCGGCCAGAGCTGTGGCAGCCGCTGGTGCGCGTTCCGGGCGTTGCCCGAAGGCGGGGCCCGGCGTCGGTCCATTCGCGGTCGACGCGGTGGGCGCATGTTCGCGCAGGAGAAATTGCGGGAGGGTCGAGAGGAAAGTCTCGAAAGCCTGGAGATTTGAGGTGCTCCGAAAAAGATTGTGCAGGACTTCGTTCTTAATGTTCGCCATCAAGTCCACGAACATTTCGTAGGCCTCAGTCTTATACTCGACCAGCGGATCCTTTTGCGCGTAGCTGCGCAGGTAAACGCCTTCACGCAACGCATCCATCGCGTAAAGGTGCTCCTGCCAAAGACGATCGATCGCGTTTAGAATGATGTAACGCTCGAGGCTCTTCACCGCGGTCGGCTCTTCGTGGCTGGACTTTCTCTGGTAGGAATCCTTGATCTTTTCGATGAGGAACTGCGCGTTCCCTTCCACACTCCGGCTTTCGAATTGCGCCTTCTCCGTCGAGAGACCAACCGGGAATGTCGTGTTCACCCAGTGCAGCAAGCTGGCGTAGTTCGGCTCCTCGCCGTCGCCTGAGCCAAGATGCTCGCGCACCTTTGCCGGGACGGCTTCATCAATCACTTCATAGATCAGCTTGCGCGGTTCGTCGGAGTCGATCGTGTCGTTGCGATAAGTGTAAACCACCTCGCGTTGATTGTTCATCACGTCGTCGAAATCGAGCGTGCGTTTGCGTGCGAGGTAGTTCCGCTGTTCGACCCGCTTTTGCGCGGTCTCGACCGATTTATTCAACCACGGATGCTCGAGCTCCTGACCTTCCTCGAGACCGAAGCGCTCCATGATCTTCGTCATGCGGTCAGCTGCCCCGAAATTGCGCATGAGATCGTCTTCGAAGCTGACATAAAAGCGCGAGCCGCCGGGATCGCCCTGGCGCGCGCAACGACCTCGCAGCTGCCGATCGATGCGGCGCGATTCGTGTCGTTCCGTGCCGATGACAAACAACCCGCCCGCCTCCGCTACGCCGTCGCCCAGCTTAATGTCCGTGCCGCGCCCGGCCATGTTGGTGGAGATCGTCACCGTTCCGGCTTGACCAGCGCGCTGCACGATCTCGGCCTCCTGGCGGTGATACTTCGCGTTCAGAACATTGTGCGGAATCTTCTCCCGCTTCAGCATTCGGCTCAGCAACTCCGAGGCTTCCACGCTGACGGTGCCGACGAGCACGGGCTGCGCGCGCGCGTGGCAATCTTTGATTTCACTGATGACCGCGTTGTATTTCTCGCGGCGCGTCTTGTAGATGCGGTCGTTCGCGTCTTTGCGGGCGATGGGTCGATTGGTCGGGACGACGTTGACGTCGAGTTTGTAGATGTCGTGAAATTCGGCCGCTTCCGTATCGGCCGTGCCGGTCATGCCCGCGAGCTTTTGATAGAGACGGAAATAATTCTGGATCGTGATGGTGGCGAGTGTTTGCGTTTCGCGATCGATCTGAACGCCTTCCTTCGCCTCCACCGCCTGGTGCAGGCCATCGCTCCAGCGGCGCCCCGGCATCTTGCGCCCGGTGTATTCATCCACGATCACGACTTTGTTCTCCTCCACCACGTACTGCACGTCCTTCTCAAAAAGACAGAAGGCACGGAGCAGCTGCGAGATGTTGTGAATCCGCTCGCCCTGTGCGTCGCAATGCTGCTGGCGCTGGACCTTCTGCCGTTCTTTCTCATCGTCGGAAAGCGAACGGTTGAGATCGATCTCGGTGAACTCGCTGATCAGATCCGGCAGCACAAACGAATCCGGCTCATCCGGGTTCAGAAACTCGCGTCCTTGCTCGGAGAGATCGGACTCGTTCGACTTTTCGTCGATGG
>JACDBM010000050.1 GCA_013694945.1 Chthoniobacterales bacterium | reverse complement strand
CGCCGTTATCAGGGAGATAGCTCAGCACCGGGTCTTCTGGTGCGAGCCAGAATCGATGGCCACCGCGCGGCAACCACGTGGTCTCGCCCGTTCCGCCGAGCTGCGCTTCGAATGTCTTGAAAACATTTGTGCAGTCAGCAGTGCGATAGGAAATCACCCGCGGGCCGACGTCAACCGTGATTATGAGCTCTGTGCGTCCGTTCTCGATCCGAAGATTGTTCTCCCAACCGCCAAAGCTGACGTGATCGACGGCCACGCGCGTTAGGCTACGGCAGCGGAGGTCATCCGTTGCCGGTCGAGATAAACGCGACAGATGCCCTTCATCCGGGTGAGGATGTAATAGGTTGTCTGGCTGCGAACGCGGACCAACTCTGCGCCGACGATTCGCGTTACGAAGTCGCTCGGGAGCTCTAAAATTTCCTGGGGCGTGGCGCCATCGAGGCCTTTGCAGAGGATGGCGGTCATCGCGCGCGTGAGTGTTTGGACTTCGGGTCCAAGCGTCATCCGGAAATGGGCCTTCCCCTCCTCATCGACGTGGAGATAAACGCCCACGGTATCGGCGCACTCCTCATCCCTGCGCACGTCCTCGAGCTGAAACTGCTCGCCTGCGCGCGGCTCCTGTTTTTTCGCGCTATCCGCATAGGAGACGAGTGTCTCGCGGCGCTCCACCTCGGGGAGCATTTCGAAGAGCCTGATGATTTTGTCGAGTCTCGGAGGGTACATCGCTAACTCCTGCTCATAATCCTGATCCTAATCTTACTCCATCACGTTCAGAATCGATCCCAAGCGGAACATGAATGATAAATCACGCGCTCCGTTCGATCGGCGCGCCGACCTTATTGCCCCATTCAGTCCATGATCCGTCGTAATTGCGGACGTTCTCGAGTCCGAGCAGATACGTGAGCACAAACCAGGTGTGACTCGATCGTTCGCCGATTCGGCAATACACGATCGTGTCCTGATCTGGCCCTACTCCGCACCCTTCCAGGTAAATCTTTGCCAGCTCCGCTGCCGATTTGAACGTGTTATCGTCGTTCGCAGCCGTCTTCCAGGGGACGCTCTTCGCGCCGGGGATGTGCCCGCCGCGCAAGACGCCTTCCTGCGGGTACTCTGGCATATGCGTGACCTCGCCCTTGAATTCACCGGGGGAACGCACATCGATGAGGGGCTTGCCGCTCTTGCTCTGCGCAAGCGCTTCATCAGCAAACGCGCGGACTTCCTTGTCATAGCGTTTCTGCGGAACCGGGTATTCTGTGCGCGGATATTTAGGCACCTCCCGCGTCATGGTCCGGCCATCCGCCTTCCACTTGTCGCGACCGCCGTTAAGAATCTTCACTTTTTCGTGGCCAAATAACCGAAACGCCCAAAGGGCATAACAGGCCCACCAATTGGCTTTGTCGCCGTAGAAAACACAGGTGGTCTCCGGCATGATGCCGTGGCGGCTGCAAAGCTCCGCAAATTTCTCCGGCGCGATGTAATCGCGGATCACCGGATCTTGCAGGTCCGTTCTCCAGTCGATATGGACCGCGCCGGGAATGTGGCCGCTGTCGTAGAGCAGAATGTCTTCGTTCGACTCGATAATGCGGACGTCGTTATCTTTTGCATGCTGCTCGAGCCATGCAGCATCGACTAAAGCCTCGGGGCGAGCGTAGGAGGTTGGGAGCGTTGCCATTCCGAAAGGTTGAATCGGTACGCACTATCGGCAAGACATTTGGAAAACAACCGTTTTAACCTGCAGGGGTTACCCGGATCGTTGGCAGCTCTTATGACAAACGGCTGAGAGCCTCCTGGCGCCCGTTCGCCAATTTGCGCCTACTTCTCCACCGGAAAGCCGGCTTTCTTCCATGCTTCCCAGCTGCCAGGAATGTTGTGCACGTTTGCGAAGCCCTGTTGCTTGAGAATGCTGGCCGCGAGACTCGCCCGATAACCACTCGCGCAGTAAACCGCAATCGGTTTCGATTTATCGAGCGCGGCACTTTTCGCGCGCAGCTCCGGAAGAAAAAAGTGCCTGGCGCCGGGGATGTGACCACGCGCCCATTCGCCGGGCCCCGCACGTCGAGCAGTTGGAACTGCGCGACGTCCCGTTGAATTTCGTGCACACTCAGTTGCGGCACTTTCTCCAGCAGAAATCCGGCCGCTTCCCATGCTTTGATTCCTCCGACGAGGTAGCCCGCAAACTTCGTATAGCCGGTGCGAATAAAAAGCTTCAGCACGTCTTCGAGAGCGCTGTCCTTTTCC
>JACDBM010000263.1 GCA_013694945.1 Chthoniobacterales bacterium | reverse complement strand
CTGGCGTATGTCCCTTGCAGAGCAACGCGCGTGGGCCGAAGGCTGAAGTCCCCCACAAACTCCAACCTCAGGTCGAACATCTCCGTCCAGAAATAAGGCACTTGTTCATAGCGGACACGCTTCTTGCCAGTCATGTTTCCGCCTGCCACCAGACCCTGCTCGCGTGCATTTTCCCAATGAGTCTGCCGCCGGACTCCGCCCATGATTCGATCGGGATAAAACGCCAGATCGCCTACCGCGTAGATGCCTTTTTCTTCCGTCTCGAGGTATTCGCTCACGGGTGAGCCGTGTGGCCCGGAAAGCGGAGTATTCCTCACCAGTTCCAGGTTTGGTTCAGACCCGCACGCGACCACGGCCACGCCGGCCGCCACGCGATTACCGCTCTTGGTCTGGATGTTTCGCAGCACAGTTTTGCCTTCGAAGCCGTTTAAGCTTTCACCCATCAGAAGGATGACACCGTGCTTTTCGAAATAGCTGGTAATCCAGGCGCCAGTCGCGGGATCAACATAGCGATTCAGCAGATAATTATTGCGATGCATCATGCTGACTTTGAATTTCATCTGCCGCAGGCTGGACGCGACCTCACAAGCCAGCAGACCACCACCCACGACGACCACGGTTTTCTCCAGGCTCGCCATCTCGCGCAGGGCAAGGGCGTCCCGCGTGGTCCGCAGGTAAATGACATTCCCAAGCCCCACGCCCGCGACCAAGGGGCGAACCGGACGGCTTCCCATGGCGAGACACGCTTTATTGAATTCGATCGTCTCGCCATTGCCCATCACAGCGAGGCGGCGATCGATATTCATTTGCGTGACCAACGCGCCCAGGCGCGTTTCGATTTTATGCGAAGTGTACCAATTCGGCTCGAGATGCGGCAGCTTCTTCAGCAGTGGAGTCTTCTCGCGGAGAAACGCTTTGGAAAGCATCCAGCGTTTGTAGGGCAGGAAGTTCTCCGCGCCGACGAGGGTAATGCTCCCACGCTTGTCGTGTTTCCGAATGCTTTCGCATACGCTTCCGCCGCCGATGCCGCTTCCGATGATGAGATAATCACGCTGAATCATTTGCGAGCGTGACGATAGGAAGTCGCGCCCGCTACTGGCGAGGGAAAAATCACGCCCGTTAGGCCAGGACCGCGCGGCAGATCACGACCGACGCAATTACGCCCGCCAAATCGCCCAGCAGACCGGCCGGAATCGCATGCCTCGTCTGCTTCACGCCGACAGAGCCGAAATAAACCGCGGCCACGTAGAAGGTCGTTTCCGTGCTCCCGTAAATGGTCGCCGCCGTCAGGCTCACGATGTTCTCCGGACCGAGCCGTTTCACGACGTCGGTCAAAATCGCAAGCGTCGCTCCGCCACTGAGTGGTCGCATCAGGGCCAGCGGAAGGAGGTCCGGCGGAAAATGTAACGGCGCGAGGATAGGCGCAAGAGCGCGCGTTAGCATGTCGATGCCGCCGGCGCCTTTGAACATGTTAATCGCGACCAGCATGGTCACGAGGAACGGAATGATCTTCAGAATCACCCCGAAGCCTTCTTTCGCGCCTTCCACAAACTCCTCGTAAACCTTCAGCCCGCGCGAGAAGCCGTAGAGCGGGAAAAAGCTGAGCAGGAACGGAATCGCAAGAATCGAAAGCGCATTCACGCTCCGCACAAAAATGCTCTGCCCGGTGCCATTCGGATCGGGGAGCAAACCGAACAAGGTTGGGAAAACCATGCGCAGGAAGAGCACAACGAAGAAAAGGGTCAGCAGCAGAAGGAGCGCTCGCGTCCAGAGTGCCGGGCGCGCGAGCGGTGCCGGCACGACGACCTCTTCCGCTGAACCGCCTGGTAGTGTCGAGTCATCTGCCTGGCCTGAAGTGGCATCGGGAACATCTGGACGCTGCACCCGGAAAAATGGCAACTTCTCGAGCACCTTCACGGTCAGGATGGCCGTTGTCGCGGCACAAAGCGTTGCGAGCAGCGCAGTGCCAACAATTGCCGTCGGCCGGGTGGAACCGGCGGCTGCGAGAATCGCGATCGCGGTCGTCGGAATTAACTGCACCGAACTGGTATTGACCGCGAGGAACGTGCACATCGCATTCGTTGCGGTGCCGTGATGCCGGTTCAGCGTCTCGAGATCACGCATTGCACGCAAACCCAGCGGGGTGGCGGCGTTCCCCAAACCCAACATATTCGCCGCCATGTTCATGAGCATCGAGCCCATCGCGGGATGTTCCGGCGGCACCTCTGGGAAAAGGCGTCGCATGATCGGGCGAAGCAAACGTGCGATGCGCTGGATCAATCCGGCCCGCTCCGCGAGTCGCATCAAGCCCAGCCACATCGCCATGATCCCGATGAGGCCAAGCGCGATTGTGACCGCCGTTTTGGCGCCGTCGAACGCGCCGTCTGTGACGTCCTTTAACTTGTCGTTCCAGCCGCCGATGGCCACCGCGAGCATGACGAGCGCGAGCCAGATGTAGTTGAGCACGGCGCTTTGTATCGCGACGCTGCCGCGAACGCAAAGCTGTTGTAGGTGACTGTATCAGTTGAAGCGCGCGTAATGCTCCGGGTAGCGCACGCTTTCAGCGTGCTGGTTGCGGCATTCTGCGGCGACGAACTTCTGGCCGATGTGAGAACTCCCGGAGCGTGTAGATGAGGCACTATCCCTACAGAATCACCGCGTCCGTAACGGATGAACGCGCCGCTGGCACCGCTTTGGCTGCAAAAGTTCGTAATCGCAGAATGCGATTACCAGCACGCTACAAGCGTGGGCTCCCCAGAAGCTGCAACACCCCATCTTCTGCTCACCTTTGGACCTATACTAGTATTAGTTGCAAAGATAGACGTGTTAATAGTAGATGTGTTCATGGCACGACCTGCGACTCCTGTCATCTTGTCCGAACATGAGCGACAACAACTCACCTATTGGGTCAAGCGGCCCCGAACCGAGGCGC
>JACDBM010000416.1 GCA_013694945.1 Chthoniobacterales bacterium | reverse complement strand
CGCCCAGTTGCCACTGGCACCACGCGATCGTCGCACGCGGCGGCGCTTGCAGAGCACGCAAAAGCGAGAGCGCGGTGGCAAGATGTTGTCGCGAACGCTCGGGATCGCCCCGCAAAATTTCGAGCCGCGCGAGCCGGGTCGCGGTGCCGGCATCTTCCTGGCCGAACTGCTCCATCTTCCGGAACGACTCGATTGCGCGCTCATACTCGCCGAGCTCAAGGCAGGCGTCCCCGAGGATGGCATACGGCTCACTTTTTTGCGGACGCAATTCCGCGAGTTGCAGCGCATGATCGCGCGCAGCGGCAAAATCGTGATTCGAAAATTCCGCGTGCGCCAGGGCGGTCAAGCCGCCGAGGTTTTGTTCAGCCGCGACTGCGGCCAGCGAAGCGCGGGGCTTCGAGCGCGAGGGGCAGATAATCTTCATTGCCGCTCTCGCGGACGCGCTGAAGATAATATCTCGAGAGGGCGTTTAGCGAGCGCGTTTCCTCCGGATCGCGCTTCACCCTTTCCGCGTAGAAGCGGATCGCCGTTTCGGTCGCGACTTCATCCGAAGGTAACACGGCTGGCACTGGCACCGCCGGCGCGGCGGCGTTCTCTTTGGAAGGAGCCGTGTCTGGCGGCGAGCACTGCCGCAGCGCGAAGGAACTCAACGCGCCACACGCAATCGCAAGGACGACGAGAACGGGTTTCGCGGTTACGCGCAGTCGGGGCAAGAGATGGTGTCGCTACAACAGCCTTTCGACAAAGCTAGATGATCTTCACCGTTTCACGCCAGCAGGGGAACAGTCAGGGCGATGACTCAACGTATTCAGCCTTATCGCGTCCTTTTCGGCGCGCCAGCACGCGGTCGACGGAGAAGGGGCTTGCGCCGCCCAAAACCAACGTCAGCAGAGCCGCAAGACACAAGAGGTTCGCTTCGTAGCCAGGTGTTCCGAAAACAGGGCCGCTGCTGGTTATTGCCTTGAGCTTGATCGATGAAAAGCCGAAGGGCAGATGAACGGTGAACATCGCCGTCAGCATGATGACCGCGAGCGGTATGCTCACGAGGGGAAGAAACGCGCCCGCGATTACGGCCAGACCGCCAAAGAATTCGATGAGCGCCGTCGTCCACGCAGCCAGATCGGGCGCAGGCACTCCGATCGTGGACAGGATCTCCGCGAATTTGTGAGGACCGGCGCTCAACTTCGCGTAGCCGTGCGCCGTGAAACCGAACCCAATGATCAAACGGAGCGGCAGCAGTGCCCATTCGCCCCACAAGTCCTTACTCGATGATGCGGGCATTTTTTAGTTCCGGGTTGCTGCCTTTACGGAGACACGGCAGGCCCGAGAGGAATTTGTCACCAGCACGAGTGCTCCTGATTATTGCCGCGTGTGATCGTCCGCTTCCTTGCCGGGAGGGAAAGGCTGCGTCGGATCGGCCACGAAGGGGAAGGTGTTGCGAAAGGGTTTCTCGTTCGCATCGACCTTATCGCCCAATGGCTCACCGTTGTTGATCATGGTGAAGACCATGTCGACGACATCATCTTGCAAACGGCGTCCGCCCATTTTGCCGAAGCCACCGTCTTTGTTGCTCCCACCCTGGGTTCCTTTATTCGGGACCGTGAGATCGAGGCGCAGAATATCGCCTTTCTTTACCGCCACTTTGGCCAGCTTTGCGATGTGCTCCGCGTCGGTGTTGAGACCTTCGAGCGACTTGACGATGTCGTCCTCGAAGACCCCGTTCGCGTCATCCTGGGTGGACGCGGCGTTGTATTCGTCCTTCCGCGGGGCCGGGATGAGACCATTGTTGACCAGGGGGGTGCCATCGCGATCGACCGTGATCCACTCGCCGCTTCCGGTGAGCACGCCTTTGTCGCCGATGGTCTGCGTGGCCCGGCGTTGCGCGACCGCGTTGATCCCGATCACGTCCGAGTCGCCGCGCAGCATCTTGGCGGGCACGCTGATAGCGGTGATGAGGGTGTTAAAGCCGGCGTAGGTGTCGCGTCCGCCGCGTTCGCCTAAGAGAGACATTTTCGCGTTCCCGGGATTCTTGATCGAAGCGCCGACGAGACGGTTCGCGCCCGTGTCATCGAGGAAAAACGGATCGTCTGCCGGGCCGGCGAAAAACTTTGCCCCCATCTCCTCATCGGTTGTTATATCCATCTCCGGCGCCTTGGCGTCCTGTGTTCCCTTGGTCGTCTCGGCTGTGAATTTGTGATCGCCGGGCAGGTCGATGGTCGCCGTCTGGGTCTTCTCGCGGCCGAGTCCTTTCGAATAGGAGACATCGATAAACAGATCCGGCTTCGCGTCGCCAGTGTTCTCGATTTCAAATCGGTAGCGGATGTTGTGATCGAAGATGCACATCCCGAAATGCTCGCCCGAAACGACGAAACCTTGCGTGCTCATAATGAGAACGACCTGCGTGTTGTCGTTCGGATCGAGGAAGGCGTAGGTGTCCGTGAGATCGGAGCCGCGATCCTGCGTGATCGAAGGCGAATCGATGTGATCGGATGCGCTGACTCGCGTCACGCAGAGCAGCGCGAGCACCGAGCAGGCTGCGAGCGAGCAAAACCGCGCGGGACACGGTGAAGGATGCTTTTCCTGAGGGTTGGTCATGATCTTCTTTCTGTTTGTCGTTTTTTTAACTTTCATGGTGCTAGAGATTGCTCCGGCCGGTTTATTCCGCGGCGGAGCGGCGACGCTCCTGTTCGCCGTCTAATTGACGGGCGGCGCCGCAGCGTCATCGTCCAACGGCGGCAGAATTTGTCGCCACTCCCCTATGTGATCGTCTGGCTGCTGGCCCGCGGAAATGACGGGGTCGGGCCGGCCGCGAAGTAGAGAAGAAGCCGCGCGCTTTCATTCCGGCGTTCGCGCTCCCTAAACCACGGCCATGCCCTTGCGTGACCTTCGTAAAAGTGAACGAAGAGACTTTCCGAGACGTGTTCCCAACTGGAATCAGCGCGGCTCCGGCCCGCTCGCTCCATTACCGAGACCGATAGGGACATCACGAAATGTCGTTATCATCACCGCGTCGAACTCCTGTTCCGCGCGGAACCACGCCGCCAGCGCCGGGTCATTCTCCAATCGCTGTAGGGCTTCGCGAAAAATCGGGTCGTGGCTGTCTTGGGTGTCTTTGCGAAAGGACTGCAGCAGTCTCTTGATTTCCGCGTTATCCACTTCGGTCCGCGGTGAATTCGGAATCCTCCCGCTCCGCGGATGGGGCCCGGCGGCCTCGTTCCAGCAGTTGTCGCAACAAGGTCTTGGATCGCGCGAGGCGGGAAAGCGCGGTCTCGGGAGGCAAATCCAGGATGCGCGCGATCTCGCCATAGCCAAGCTGCTCGAAATAAAACAGACTGAGGACGAGCCGATGAGCTGGGTCCATGCTGTGCAGCGTTTTGAGAACCACGGCGCAATCGAGGCCCTCTGCGTCCTCGAAACTGATCAACGGCTCGTTGCTGACGCCAGGATCTTCGTCGCGGTCCGCTCCTGGCCGCACCGGATGGCAGGCTCGCCACTTCCGATGCAAGGTCGCCAACACCCAGGTCTTGTCCAGGGTCGCGCGGGCATCCTTCCTTCGTAAGAGTTCCGCGTCATGGAAAGTCGTATCGACCAGCCGCTTCGCTCTGTCGTGCGCCAGGCTCAAGCAGAAAGCGAAACGGTACGCCGTGGCGAAGTTTTCTTCAGCGAAATCGTCGGACTTATGGGTCGCGCGTTCGTCGCTGTCTTCATCTGACGCTTGCATCAAATTCCTCGTAGTTATAATAATCGCGCCAGCGAAGGAAGCTGGTCCTTTTTTATAGGGCAACTGGGACGGCCAGTCCAGTGCAAATCGTGTCATCGGACTTTCGTCGATATCGGTCGCTTCCGATAAAGTTCGAAGATGGGCCGGCGTCTCATCTGCCCTTCGCGCACACCGCTTGGATTGCTCCTGATGGAACGCCAACCGATGCCATATCGCGCCGGTCGAGAACTCCGTGCCGGCGGTCAGGACAACGACCGGCGCGAGGGTGCCGGCATCAGCACGCGAGGCACGTGCGCTTCCCAACTTACCCGCCGCTTCGCTCCGTTTCCTCCAGTGCGCGCCGTTAATCGTAAACCGCGCCGGAATCCACAGGGCGTCGGCGAAACTCCGCGCCAGAGCGCTGCCGCCCGGGCGCGGATCTCCATCAAACTACTGGAGAGGGTATCCTTGGAGCTCTGACTCCGGGGAAATGGTTACTGTCGGTGCGGTCACAAAGGAGAGCACGTGTCCGAAACCCACTTCGTTCCGATCCCGAAGCGGCGCACGATCGCAAGTCCGCCAAGGGCACTTCCCAGCAGCGTCACCGTCATTCCGCCATCGGGAACGTTGTTACCACCGCCGGTCGGCTAAACAAAGAAGTCAATATGCGAGATATCCGCAAAGCTTCCGGAGTTGCCAGCGAGCGGCGCATTCACAGTGCCAAACCCAATCACCATCTGGTCAGCGGTCACCGTGTAGAGATTCCCTCCGAGGTTCCCACCGAAGACGAAAATCGCGACTCCGGTTATGGAGGGCGAGCCGGTGAGATCGTAACTGATCGTCGCCGTCTGTCCTCCCGCCGTGTTGTTAAACACCACTTGGACGACTCCGTTGTCGAACGTGGTGCCACCTGCCTGACCATTCACGCGAAGTGCGTCGATCAAGTTGGAATTGCCCAGGAGCGCACCAATTCAGTCTCGAGCGTGGACGGAGATTCATTCGTCGGCTTGAAGGGAGAATCCGCGGTCAAGACCAGATTCGCCTGGGCAGCTGAAGCTAGCCCGAAGCTTATGAGAAGTGCGATTACACTGAGTTTTGCTTTCATCTTTTTTGTGTCTTTCTATGTCGGTAAGTTCCAGCGCTCCATCAATTATTGCCGCGTATTATCGTCCGGCTGGTCGCCCGGAGGGAATGGCTGAATCGGATCGGCCACGAACGGGAAGCGGTCGCGGAAGCGTCGATCGTTCGCGTCGACGAAGTCGGTCAAGAGTGCGCCGTTGTTGAAGAGAGTGAAAGCAGCGTCCACGACATCGTCCACGAGCCGGCGTCCTCCCATGTTTCCGAAACCTCCACCGGGGTTGTTGCCGC
>JACDBM010000260.1 GCA_013694945.1 Chthoniobacterales bacterium | reverse complement strand
ATCAAAGAAGTTTTCGGCGCGCGCGCTTACTCGATCCCGATTAATTCAGTCAAAGGCGTTACTGGAAATCCACTTTCAGCCGGCGGACCATTTCAAGTCGCCGCCTGCGCGTTAAGCCTTCGCGATCAGCTGATCGCACCGACCGCGAATTACGAAACCGCGGATCCAACTTGTGATTTAGACTTTGTGCCAAGCAAGGCACGCAGAGCTAAGATCGATTGCGCTCTCATCAATGTTCGCGGCCTGGGAGGAAGCGCAAGCACGATGCTGGTGAGCCGGGTCCCATGTTCCTAAACAGTGCTGCGGCGCCGACGCTTGCCGCGATAGTCATTCAGTTAGTCCTGGGGTTGGTCGTATTCCAAGCCAATCGTCGGCGCAAGCCGAACCAGTGCTTTCTGCTGCTCTCGATTTTCATAGCGATATGGCTGGGGAGCTTATACTCGGTTTTTTCCGCGAGCAGCACTGAGGTCGCAGCATTTTTTATCCGTCAGGCATCGGCCGCAGCAGCGCTGATTTTCACGGCCGCTAATTTCCTCCGCTTATCGATTGCGGAACGGAATCGACAGTGGCGCGGAATTTTGCGTGAGTCATGGCTCTGGATGATCGCAGCCGTGGCTGTGGTCGCCTTCTGTCAAACAAGGTTCTTCTTAGAGGGGGCGCGCTTTTCACAACCGCCGGGAGCGTTAATCGCGCTTGCTGTTCCCGTTTATGGGAAGGCTTCCGTTCTCTACGTCGTTTACTTCATTATCACTGGGCTCGCAGTGATCTTCACGTACGCGCGTGATGCCAAACGAGCTACCGGTATCAGACGCGCCGAGTTCGCCTTCATTCTTACAGGCGCAGTAGCGACCCTCGGCACGGTCTCGATTGCCTTTGCCTTGGGCTTTGTGGTTGACCGGTCACGACTGGTCTGGTTCGCGCCATTTCGAATTCTCCTTTTTAGCCTGATCGTCGCGTATGGCATCGCGACACAGAAGGTCATGGACGTGGGATTTTTCCTCCGTCGAGCGATGTCATACGTGCTGCTCACCGCTTATTTGCTGGCGCTCTATGGATTGATTTGGTGGCTGGTGTTCGCATTCTTCAATCCGCTCCTTCCAGCGACTGCCAGATCTGCTGCTCATATCACAGCCGCGGTTGTGGTGGCTTTTGCGATGGCGCCGGCACGAGGCATTTCACAGACCTTTGCCAATCGCCTTTTCATGGGGACACGAGGGTTGGATTTTCAGAGCACGATGAGCCAAGCGACCGCGATTCTGAAGTCAGTCAGTACCTTGAGTGACTTGCTGGAGCGTTTTGCGAAAACGATTGCCGAAGCGGTAAATACGGAGCGCATTTTTATCCTCCTCCCGGGCAGGAGCGGTTACATCCAGCACTATCCCCCAGTCGATCGCGCGAGGGCGATCGGCGGGATTGAGTTCAGCCGAGCCGACGCGCTGGTTGAATTCCTCGGGAGAAACCAGAACCCAATCGTGATGGATGAGTTGCACCGCGTCCGCTCCACTCCGGAGCTGCAACGGGTGGCAAAACAAATGCAATCGCTCCAGATCGCCGTCGCGATGGGCATTTTCTCCCGTGAACATCTCGCCGGCGTGATGCTTCTCGGCCCGCGCCTCTCTGGACAAATCTACGGCAGTATGGAACAAAACGCCCTTCAGGTCTTATGCGGCCAATTGGCGGTGGCGATCGATAACGCGCAGCTCTTTACGGAAGTTCAGAACGCGAGAATTTATAACGAGATTTTGCTCCAGAATCTCACGACCGGAGTGGTCGCGGCGAGCAACGACGGTCTCATCACCGTCTTCAACAACGAAGCCGAGCAGATCGCGGAATTGTCGTCGCGAGAGCTGCTCGAGAAGCCGGTAAGTCATCTTCCATTGCCATTGCGGGAAGTGATCAACGAAACGCTGCGCACCGGCGAACGACAGGAAAATCGAGAGCTGGTCCTCTCTGCGCCAGACGGAAACGTAATCGTCCGCGCCAGTAGCTCGATTTTTCATGGCCAGGACGGACAGATGCTCGGCGCGTTAATGGTGCTGACTGACATCACGGCGTTGAAACGGCTCGAAATGCAAATCCGACGCAGCGATCGGCTCGCCAGCCTCGGCACGCTTTCGGCTGGGATGGCGCACGAGATCAAAAATCCGCTCGTCTCAATCAAGACCTTTGCGCAGCTCTTGCCGGAACGTTACCAGGATTCGGATTTCCGCGAGACCTTCTCGAATTTGATCGGACACGAGATCGATCGCATCGATTCGCTTGTGAATCAGCTGTTGCGGTTTGCACGACCGGCAAAACCGATCCTGCGACCGTTGCACGTCCATGAACTGCTGGAAAAATCGCTCATCCTCGTCAGCCACCGGCTTTATCAAAAAGAAATCAAATTATCTCGTTCCTGGAATGCGGATGTAGATACTATCCGCGCCGATGCCGACCAGATTGAACAGGTGTTCCTCAATTTTTTTCTCAACGCGATGGATGCAATGAAGCACGGCGGCGAACTCATGGTCGCGACGGAGATCGGCCCCGCCGTGGAATGGCCTTCCGCCGTGACCGGCATGAACGGCGAGCAGCATGAAGTGCTGCGGGTGACCGTGCGCGATAACGGCGAAGGCATCAAAAGCGAAGACATTGCCCACGTTTTCGATCCATTCTTCACGACGAAGGATTACGGTACCGGACTGGGGCTCTCAGTCGTGCACGGAATAATTCAAGAGCACGGCGGTCACATCGAAGTCGAAAGTGAACTCGCCAGGGGGACGGCGTTCCATATTCTGCTTCCGCTGGTTCGATTTGCAGAGGAGGTCGCAGCAGCATGACCGCTCCTCCGGTCTGCATTCTGTATACACAGGATGCGGACCTCGTGCGGAGGATCAAAGCCTTCCTTCGAGCCACTGCCCAAGTCCGTCATGTCGGCGATGCCGATCGCCTGGATGCTGTCCTCCAGCAAACCAGCCCGGCCCTTCTCCTGATGGATTTGCGCGGCAAGGATGCGCGTGATCTCCTCGATCAAATCCAAACCGAATGGCCCGAGATGCTCATCACAGCTCTCGGGACGCCGCGCTCCGAACCATTGCGTGAGGCGGAACAATCCGGCATCTACGCCGTGGAAGATCTGCAACTCGACCGCCGCCGTTTCCAGGCGCTCGTTACACGCGCGTTCGATCACCTGCGCGTTTTGCAGGAGAATCGTGAGCTGCGCGACCAATCCAGCCTTGCCCCGATTCCCGAGCTGCCACGGCGAGTGGAGCTGATGCCGGAACGCTATGCTTCCTCCATGCCCTTGCTCCGCTTCCCGCGCGTTTTTCGTCGCTTCGATAATGTCGAGGCTCTGCTCGCGAGCGTCGTGGAAGGCGTTGCGGATGCGGCCAGCGTCACCCGTGTCGGCATTTTTTCCCGCATCCGCCAAAGCGACCGCTACCGTCTGCGGGCGGGCTTGCGCTGCCTGCCTGAAACATACGAAGTCGAATACGGCGAGCGTGATCCGCTGGTGCGCTGGTTCGAGCTCCATGCGCATTTAATCTGTCGCACCAATCTCTCCCAGGCGTCCGACCAGTCGCAGCGAGTCTTAATGCGGCGGGCGCTCGACACCTTCGGCGCGGAAGTCATCGTGCCGCTGCATGCGCGCGGTCGAATCATCGGCTGGCTCTTCTTCGGCCATCGTGTGGCTGGTCAGCGCTTCGAGTACCCCGACCTCGAGAATCTGATGGTCTTGGCCGAGCATGTTTCGACCGTGCTGGAGAATGCGCTCCTTTACGAAGAAATCGCCCTGCAAAAAACCCTCGCCGAAACGTTACTGAAGGCAATTCCTCCCGGAATAATCGCGACGGACGAAGAAGCGATCATCCGCTGGTTCAACTCCACCGCGGAGCAAATACTCGGCGTTCGCGCCGCTGATGTTCTGAACAAGCCGGTGGAACTGGCCGGCAGCCGAATCGCTTCTTTTCTGCGCGAAACCCTGGAAGCGAAATCAAATTTGCCCGCCCAGCAATGGATCGATGGAAACACACGGCGCTCTCTCTCGGTGGAGACCCGTCGTTTGCTTGATCAGCGAACGCCCCTCGGTGCGGTCGCGGTGGTGCATGACCTCACCGGCGAGGAAAGTCTGCGCCACAAGCAGGACTTGCTGGATCGTGCCGCCTTTTGGACGGATCTCGCCGCGAGCATGTCGCACGAAATTCGCAATCCACTCGTGGCGATCAAGACTTTCGCTCAGCTCCTGCCCGAGCGGTTTGATGACCCGGATTTCCGGAAAGACTTCAACGAAATCGTCGTGCAGGAAATCGATCGCCTCGACAAAATCGTCAATCAGATCAACAACTTCGCGCATCCACCCGAGCTGGTGATGACGCCAGTCGATGTGCGCACGTCAGTAAGGAGAGCCTTGGAAGTCGCGCGCGAAAGGTTTGGAGCGAACGGCACGCCCGTTGAGCTTAATTTGCCGAATGACCTGCCGCGTGTCCTCGGGGATGAGACGGCGCTCACCGAGGCCTTTGCGCACCTCGTCGCCAATGCCGCGGAGGCGACGACGGGCCAGAGTAAACCGCGCATTACACTGGCCGCGAAGTTGATCGGCGAAGGCGCTGAAACCAGCGGCGTCGTTGTAACCGTGCAGGACAACGGATCCGGAATTGCACCGGATTTGAAAGACAAAATTTTCTCGCCTTTCTGCACAACGAAAGCGCGCGGTATGGGACTGGGTCTCCCGATCGTGAAGCGCACAGTCTTCGACCACAATGGACGCGTCGACATCGACTCGACCCCGAACGGCACGTCCGTTAGCGTGATGCTTCCCGCGAGTGAAAACGGGGAGTGAAGATTTTCGGTTTTCCGATCACGATTCCCGATCTTAAACTCCCCTCCGCGAGAGCCGGCGGAATCGGCTCGAAGGTTCACCACTTTGCTTAAGAAAAGGTCATGATCGTCACCACTGCGCAGCTCTATCAAGTCGCCTACCGGAAGTTCGCCGTCGGCGCCTACAACATCAACAACCTGGAACAGTCGATGGGGCTCTTCCGCGGCTGCATTCAGAGCCAGGCGCCGTTCATTATTCAGCTCTCGAAAGGCGCGCGGAACTACACGGACAAACGGATGCTGGAAGCGATTATCCGCACGGCCGAGACAATCTTCCCCGAGGCTATTTTCGCAGTCCATCTCGACCACGGCAACGAAGCGACCTGCTATGACTGCGTCGATTCCGGCTTCTACAGCTCGGTTATGATCGACGCCAGTCATGAATCCTTCGAGGAGAACATCGCCATCACGCGGCGCGTAGTCGATCGCGCGCACGCCAAGGGAATCAGTGTGGAGGCGGAACTCGGAATGCTTGGCGGCGTCGAGGAAGACATCAAAGTAGACGAAGGGCACGCCTGCCTGACTAACCCTGACGAAGCCGTGGAATTCGTGCAGCGTTCCGGTTGCGATTCGCTCGCAGCGGCCATTGGGACCAGCCACGGCGCCTACAAATTCAAGGGGCAGCAATCGCTGCGCTTTGATGTTATCGAGGCTATCTCCGAGAAGGTTCCCGGGATGCCAATTGTCATGCACGGCAGCTCCAGCGTTCCAATCGAAGAGGTGCAGCGAATAAACGCGGCCGGTGGCAAGCTCGATCCGAGCGCCCGCGGAGTCGCCGAGAACGAATACATTCCGGCGGCGAAGCTCGGAGTCACAAAGGTGAACATCGACACCGATGGCCGTCTCGTTTGGACGCGCGTTCACCGTGAGTTCTTCCGCGACAAACCAGCGGAATTCGATTTCCGCCCGCCCGGCAAAAATTTCATGCAGGCCTACGCCGACTTCATTGCGCACAAGAACGAAAAGCTTGGTTCTGCTGGTCAGCTCGAAACGGTCCGCGCGACTTTATAGGCGTAGTTCGCACGCGCAGCGAATAGGAGCGAGACTCCCAATCAGTCTGTGGCATTCACGCTTCAGGAGCTCGCCGCGATAACCGGCGGCAAATTAGTCGGTGATGGCGCGCAGGTCGTGACCGGCGCGGCTTCTCTGGCGGAGGCAACACCGGGAGAGGTAACCTTTTTAGCGAATCCCCGTTACCTGCCGCAGTTACGAAAGACGCGGGCGTCTGCTGCGTTCGTGCCGGCGGACTTCTCCGAGATGATCGAGCCGGCGCAGATACGCGTCGCCGAGCCGGCAAAAGCCTTTCAGCAGGTGGTTCTGCGTCTTGCCCCGCCGCCGATTGCCTTCGCGCCAGGAGTCCATCCCAGCGCGGTAGTGGCTCCTGACGCGAAACTCGGAGCGCGCGTATCGATCCAGCCTCACGCCGTGATCGAAGCAGGCGCGCAGATCGGTGACGACGCGGTCGTCGGCGCAAACAGCTACGTCGGTCACAATGTCGTCATTGGTGCCGGATGCATGATTTATCCGCAGGTCACGATTCGGGAGCGGTGCGTTGTGGGTGCCCGCGTCATGCTTCACAGCGGAGTAGTCATCGGGGCGGATGGATTTGGCTTCGAGAACGTGGAAGGCCGCCACCGAAAAATCCCGCACCATGGCATCGTGCAGATCGATGACGACGTAGAAATCGGTGCCAACACGACGATCGATCGGGCAAAGTTTGGCCGCACTTGGATCAAAGAGGGCGTGAAGATCGACAACCTGGTCCAAATCGCGCACAACGTGGTCGTCGGCCGCCACAGCGGCATCGCGGCGCAGACCGGAATCGCCGGCAGTTCACGTATCGGCGACTACGTCATGATCGCGGGGCAGGTTGGTATCACCGGTCACGTCGAGGTAGGTGATCGCAATATTCTCGCGGCGAAGACTGGTGTTTCCAAAGACCTGCCGTCGGACGGTGGAACGTGGTGGAGCGTGCCGGCGACTCCATTACGCGAAGCAAAGGAGCAACTCGCGTTGATTCACCGGCTTGGCAAACTGTTCGCCCGGGTGAAGGCGGTCGAAAAGAAGCTTGGGCTGTAAGCCTGCTCACTCCTTCTCCCGACGAAACTTTGGCCTTTCGCCAGCGGTCAGTGACGCAACGCTTCCCCCAGAGTCGGAGGTTCTCAAAGGGCGAGGTGACGGCGCTAAGAAGTTTTCCGTAAGAGCCTCCGACGGCGTATCAGAACGGCAGGTGGCAAGGTGGATGCTATGAGAGTTATGGAGAATCTGGAATGAATGCGCTGCAATGAGACTGCTACCAACAGATGCCGAGTTTCTCATCATTGACGACGATCCGGCTATCACGCAATTGCTGCTGCCATAGAGGGCCACACGTGCGAGTCATTGACCGAAAGGTTCGAGACTGCCAAATGGCTGGAGCACAATCGCTGCGAGATCGTCGTGGTCGACCTCGCTATGCCCAAAGTCGACGGCATTTCCCTCATCGCCTATATTCGCGAGCTTCACGAGAAGCTGCCGATTATCGTCTTTACCGAAGTCGGTTACGATGAGGGCCTGATGCGTGCCGCTCTCGAAGCCGGGGCGAACGCTTACGTCAGCAAGAACCTTCCCGTTGAGCAACTGTACTGCGTCCTTTCGCGCGTCCTCGCCACCTGCAAGCAGCGGGCGCGCCGGGAAGCCAGCACAGCTCGTCCGCGCCAGGAAGTGCTCGCAGGAGCGGCGTAAGAGAACCCGGTGCGTCAGCGGGAGCGGGCTTCTTCAAGCAGACCGCGCAATCCCTCCGCAGAAATGCATTCCGCACCACAGGCAACGACCGTTTCCTGCTCCAGGAAATCGCTCGTAGCCACCAGCAGCCTGAAGCGCGATGCGTACTTGCTGGCAAGTCGCTCCACAATCGAATCCGCGGTCTGGCCTGCGCGAGAGTAGAAGACCTGGATCTCGCCGGGTTCGGAGGTCGCGTCGATTGCCTCGCCTTTTCCGTCAAACACCACAATAGTTTGCACGCCAGTCCAGTCCTGGAAATCGCGTAGCTTCCTTACGAGCGTGTCTCGCGCCAGAGAGGTTCGCCGGCCATGTAAATCGCGTAGCTCCGGCCAGGCGAAGATAACGCTGTGACCGTCCACAATCAGATAATGCGGGCGCACCTTGCACCTATAGGAGCGCCAGGAGGAGATTCAAGCTTACCGGCAATCGCGAACGGCTCAGTTCAGGCAGCGGGCGAACGAGCCGCGGTAGATGCCTTTTTCGCTCGCGGTCCAGGCACTTCCTTCGTTCCCGCTCCCGCCGCTTTCGCTGTGGCCTTCTTCCGCTCCAGATAAGAAGTGCGGCGCCGGCGTTTGACGATCTTGCGGTGTTGCTGGCCCATGAAGGGTTCCCTATAGGATGAGAGACCTTGGGACGCAACGGCAAACACGGGTCAATGGGAGAGAAAAACTCCCGGATCCGATGCATCGCGATTGAACAGACGGCTACCTTCCGGTTATAAGGCGAGCTTTCAAGGCGTCTGTTCATGGCAAGGATATTCATAAGCCTCTCGATCGTGTTTCTGACGCTCTCCGCCGTTTTCGGTGTATTGAACACGACTAAGGCGCGTGGTCTGCGCGAGCTTTCGGAAAGAAACAATGCCGCCAGAGTTGAAGCGGAGAAGCAACGTCGTGCAGTAGAGAAGGAGATGGAGACCCGCGGGACAGCCTCGTCGCCAGCGGTCCCGAAAGGCGCGGACATTGAGTCAAAGGTCGCCAGCGCCGAGTCGGACCTGATCCGCACCCAAACCGAAAAAGCAGACCTGCAAGCCAAGATACAGGAGAACGAGAAGAAGGTGGCCGAGTTGGAGAGGCGATTGGAAGAAGCAGGCGAGAAGGAGGTAATGCCGGAGAGCTTACCGATGCCCGGCGCCGGCGATTTGGAGGCGCAGCTCGAAGACACGCGTCGTCAGCTCGACACTGCGGAACGGGAGAAGCAACTGCTCTCGGAAAAGATTCAGAGAACGGAAGTTCGCGGCGCCGAAGCGCCCAGGCAGAGAGTGGCACGGGCCCCGAAGCCCGGAGTGCGCGGGACGGTTTTGGCCGTTAATCAAGCCTACAACTTTGTTGTCTTGAATCTCGGCGGCCGGCAGGGCGTGGAGGCCAATACGGAGATGCTCGTCATGCGTGGCGGCACGCTCATTGGAAAAATTCGCGTCTCCTCAGTTGAACCAGCCACCGCCATCGGCGATATCCTCACTAACAGCCTGGCGCGCGGCGTTCAGGTGCAGCCTGGAGATATTGTTATATATGCTGGCCCAAGTTCGTAACCCCTCCTGCTCACGGGCTATCTGGCTCCTGCTCATCACGGCTGGCGCCCTTGCATTCTCCTCCTGCGCCACGAAAGAGGAGCCGCAGCTGATTGCCGACTCGACCGGCCGTGAATCGAGTATGCCCTGGAACAAGCAGGAGAAGTGGGAGAACACTGGCCAGCTCGGCGGTATGGCGGACCGGTTTCAAACCCGTTAGATCCAAAAACCTGCGGGAATAACGGCATTTTTCGGGACGACCACAATCCCGTCGCGAATGAAATAGTTCCCTCCGTCATAGTTGGTCGGCTTGCCTTCCGGCGTAATGACCACGCCATCGGCGATGCGCGCGTTCTTGTCGATAATAGCGCGATCGATTACGCAATTGCGGCCCACGCCGATGGGCGGCAATCCACGGGGGACGCTTCCCGGAGCCGTCTCGTAGTAGTCCGCACCCATCACAATGCTGTTCCGGATGGTCGCGCCGGTTTGAATCACACTTCGAACTCCCACGACGCATCGCTCGATGTGTGCATCCGAAATGATGCAACCATCGGCCACGATCGATTGTCGCAACGCGGCTCCGTTAATCTTGCTCCCGGGCAGGAATCGCGGATGAGTGTAGATGGGAGAATTAGCGTCGAAAAAACTGTACTGCGGCAGCACATCCGTGAGATCGAGATTCGCTTCGTAAAAGGCTCGGATCGTTCCAATGTCTTCCCAGTAGCCATTGAAGATGTAACCGCTGACCGATCGCTCTTTGATGGCGGCCGGGATGATGTGCTTGCCGAAATCAACCATCTCGTTGGCGAGGCATTCCACCAGGACATTGCGGTTGAAAACGTAGATGCCCATTGAAGCCTGGAAGAGCTCCTCTCCCGGTTTTGCCCCAATCGAGGCGAGGTGTTCCGAACCTAACTTCAGCTCCGCAAGGAGAGCGTCCTCCTTGGGCTTTTCAACGAAGCGAACGATCCTCCGGTTCTCATCGCTTTGCATAATCCCAAAATCCGAAGCTTGCGTTCGCCCCACCGGTTTTGTCGCGAGCGTAATCTCCGCGCCGGACCGGATGTGTTGATGGAGCAGCGCACGAAAATCCATTCGGTAAAGCTGATCGCCACTGAGAATTAGATAGTAATCGAAAGGCCGCTCCAGGAAGTAGCGCATGTTCTGCCGAACTGCGTCTGCGGTGCCTTGATACCAATCGGAGTGTTCCGGCGTTTGCTGTGCAGCAAGGATATCCACGAAGCTGCGCGAGAAGTTGTCGAACTTGTAGCTGGCCTGAATGTGGCGGTGGAGCGACATCGTGTTGAACTGCGTCAACACGTAGATCGAGCGCAATCCTGAGTTCAGGCAATTACTGATTGGAATGTCCACGAGCCGATATTTTCCACCGAGCGGCACCGCGGGCTTCGAGCGATCCTTTGTGAGCGGGAACAAGCGGGTTCCGGCCCCGCCGCCCATCACGATGGCGAGGGTCTGCTGCGTTGTTCCTGGTGGCAGCGCAAAACCAGGAGCAACGCTGCCCGTGCTCACAGACGATTCGGGCGACCTGCGACTCTGATTCTTCACTTCCCCATTAACCCCGGCACGCGCCGCCTGAGCAACTCTTTTGCGAGCCTGACAACGTTGGACGCGCATCTCTGGGGCCTATTGCGCAGGGCGCAGGTTGGTGTCACGATCCGTCTATGTGCGGTATCGTCGGTTACGTCGGACGCTCAGAAGCAGGTCCCATTCTGCTCGATGGTCTGCGACGGCTTGAATATCGCGGCTACGATTCCGCGGGGGTAGCGATTATAGAGGGTGACCGTGTGGAAACCCGCAAGTGCGCGGGCCGCATCGCGGAGCTAGGAAAGTTGATGACCGAGCGGCCGCCCGGCGGAACTTGCGGCATCAGTCACACGCGCTGGGCAACGCACGGAAAGCCGACGGATCAAAATGCGCATCCGCACTTCGATGCCAGCGGCAAACTCGCGCTCGTGCATAACGGCGTGATCGAAAATTACCAGGCGCTCCGAGACAATCTCCTGCGTGACGGTGAGCACCACTTTACCTCCGAGACTGACACAGAAGTGCTGGCGCACCTGATTGGCAAAATCTATGACGCCTCCGCCGCGGCCAACGGGAGCGTTCCGCCGCAAAGTGAAAAGAGTCGCCTCGTGGCCGCCGTCCGCGCTGCGCTCCAGCAGGTCATCGGAACCTATGGCATCGCGTTGTTGCATCGCGACATTCCGGATTTTATTGTGGGCGCGCGGCGCGGCAGCCCTCTGGTGTTGGGCGTCGGCAAGCAGGAGAACTTCCTCGCGAGCGACGTGAGTGCCATCGTCGCCCACACACGCGACGCGGTTTACCTCAACGACTTCGATGTCGTTGCGGTGGAGCGGGACAAATTCGAAATCAGCTCCGTTGCCGGCGAAGGCGGAAATTACGAAGTCAGCAAAGTCGAGTTCACCGACGAGGATGTCGAAAAAGGCGATTACCCGCACTACATGCTCAAGGAGATCTTTGAGCAGCCCGGGTCGGTCCGGGATGCGATGCGCGGCCG
>JACDBM010000248.1 GCA_013694945.1 Chthoniobacterales bacterium | reverse complement strand
TGCGGCCCGGTTCATTCTCTCGACCACAGGTCAGCACATTCCAGTCGAGACAGAACAGACAGCCGTATTGGTTTTGACAGGGACGTTTACGCTTACCTGAACGAAGGCGACTACCTGAAAGCCGCGCTCCTCGCTTGGGGCACGGAGTTATTCGATCCGAGGCCGCGATCAGTCCGACTAACCTGGGACGCCTTAACTGTGAAGCCAAGACATTGGCGATGGGAGCTGGATCGCTGGGCAAGTCGTATATACCTGCGGCATTCGCGATCTTTCGACGGGTCAAGTGCTTCTTCAGACGGGTTATGTTGGACGGTTTGAGGTCGGGAATACGCCGTCTGGCGATTGGGTCTCCATGAGTGGACTTACAAACGGATTCGGCGATTGGGTGGGGCTATCCTTTACAGACAAATCAGGTAATGCGTTTACAAGCGATGCTTTCACGCAGAAATACGAACGGTCGAATTGGCAAACAGTTTGAGTTTTACTTCTCGCCCTCAGACGAAGACTACAGCATGCCTCACAGTTACGGTGTGCGAATACCTAGCGTCGAAGCAGAGACCTTGGTCGTGCAGGCCAAATCCGCGGTGCACTCGGGGGTTTTCTCTGACACACGCCTATGCGCGGGCGGTGGTACGTGGGTGAGCACGACCGCAAAAGCTCTGTTATCAAAAGACGGGATATCCATCGGTTCGCGAGGATGATGAGTATCTCCGGTTTCTTGCCGATGGCGGCTACATGGTATGATCATGTCAGCCGAACCATCCTAGTTTCGGGGAGATTTTTTGAAACTAGATCGGGTAAGTTTTTTGACTCGAACGTCTTATGAACGAGATGCCGCGTGAAGAAACAAGGGCTGTTCTGGACCTGAAACCAGTGCCTTGCTCATCGATAAGTGCTCGACTCCTGTGCCCTCGGCTTTTTCCGCACTTGTGGCCGAGCATCAGTCATTACGTGCGCCGGGTTGCGAAGGTGTTTCAAGCCGACTAATGAGAGCTTTTGGGCCGTAAAGGCCCGTAGCGGACAAGAGCGGATTTCCGCTACTCTGACACTCTTTTGCAATCAGGAGGTTCCCTGACGCCGTTCGCTTCAGACCTCTAGCAGCCCGCGTTGCCACGGAACGAGCAGCGCTTCACTCCGCGTCTGATCCGCTGCGATCAAATCGACCGTTGCCCGCGGAGCGATGAACGAAGGGTCCAGACCGAGTTTCTCGGCGACCACATCCCGCTTGCGCCGCAAGTTCTCGGCCGCGCGCTCCATCTCCTGCGTCGGGCGCACTCCGGCACGGCGCAGCCGGAGCGGCAACTCGGATTCCGGCAATTGCATCGCCGCTTCTGCTGCTTGCATGAATCCTCGCCGGCGGCGCGGCGTGAGATGTTTAAATTCGGGGATGCGCCCGGCTTCGAAACTCTCGGCTGCCTGTAAAAGGAGATGGTTTTGCAGGATGTGAAATGAGGGACGATCCGCGCCTTGCGCCTCCTGATCCCGCCAATGCCAGAGGGCGCGCAGGATGGCCGAGGCTCGCGGCGACAAATTGCCGGAGCCGTTTATTCGCCACATCTCTTCTCCATCGCGCACCCGTTGCACGGCAGTTTGTTCCAGCCCGCGGCGGCATGACTGCTGGAACCATTCGTAGCGCTCCCTTTCCTTCAGCTCCGCCTCCAGCTTTTCTGCGAGCGGCAGGAGGTACCGCGTATCGTTCATCGCGTACTCCGCCATGTGGCGCGGAAGGGGGCGCTGCGCCCAGTTCGCCTTTTGTGAGCCTTTCGTCAGCGTGACGCCGAAGTAGCGCTCGACCAGCGCGGCCAGGCTGAAGGCGCGGATGCCGAGAAGACGCGCCGCGACCACGGTATCGAAAACGTGCGTCGCCGTGAAATCCATCGCCCGCTTGAGCAGACGCAGATCGAAATCTGCGCCTTGCAGCACTAGTTCCTTCTCCGCCAGCACTGCACGAAGCGGCGCCAGGTCGATGCCCGCCAGCGGATCGACGAGGTAATCGTTTCCGCCGAAGCTTAGTTGCAGCAGGCAGAGCTTCTCGAAATAACAGTGCAGACTGTCCGCCTCCGTATCCACCGCGACGCGATCGATCGTTTCAAGGAGTGGAATTATTTCCGCAAGCTCCGCGT
>JACDBM010000383.1 GCA_013694945.1 Chthoniobacterales bacterium | reverse complement strand
CCAAAATTCCCACGCCCGGTGGTGCTGAATTTCCTTCTCCGACTCTATGCGCGTGAGCCGGAGAGCACCACGGGGAAACACGCGCTCGAGATGACTCTGTTTACGCTGCGCAAGATGGCCGCCGGCGGAATGCACGACCACCTCGGGGGCGGATTTTCACGCTACTCCGTCGATCAATTCTGGCATGTGCCGCACTTCGAGAAAATGCTCTACGATCAGGCGCAACTGGCAATTGCCTACCTCGACGCATTCCAGATTACGCGCGACGTGCGATTCGAGAAAACCGCGCGCGATGTTCTCGACTACGTCCGGCGCGACATGACTGCGCCTGAAGGTGGATTCTATTCCGCCGAGGACGCGGACAGCGAAGTTGTGACCGGGATCGACGCCCCCGGCCACAACAGGAAAGCGGAGGGCGCATTCTACGTTTGGACGAAAGCGGAGATCGATGTCGCACTCGGAGAAGTCGCGGACCTTTTTTCATTCCACTATGGTGTCGAAGCGAATGGCAATGCGCCGGCCGGCGCGGACCCCCATGGCGAGTTTGTAGGCAAGAACATTCTGATCGAACGCCACACGGTGGCGGAAACATCCCGACATTTCGGCAAAGGCGAAAACGAAGTCGCTGAAATCCTTGAAAGGACGCGACAGACGCTGTTCGCCCTGCGCGCGAAGCGGCCGCGGCCGCACTTGGATGATAAGATCATCGCTGCCTGGAACGGCTTGATGATCTCAGCTTTTTCGCGTGGAGCGCAGGTGCTGGGGGACGCGATTTACCTCGCGGTAGCGGAGAATGCGGCGACGTGTCTGCGCACGCATCTTTATGACGGGGCGAGCAAGACGCTCGTCAGGAATTACCGGCAGGGCCGCAGCGCGGTAGCCGGGTTTGCTGATGATTATGCCTTTGTCATTCAGGGACTGCTGGACCTCTACGAAGCTTCATTCGAGATCGAATGGCTGAAGTTCGCGCTCGATTTGCAGGAGACGCAGGACGGCTTGTTCTACGATGCGGAGAATGGCGGGTATTTCAGCGGCAGCGGCCTCGATCCTAGCATTCTGCTTCGGATGAAGGAAGACAACGACGGCGCGGAGCCCGCCGCCAGCTCCGTTTCCGCACTGAATCTTCTGCGCCTCGCGCAAATCCGCGGCAACGGCGATTTCCGGCAGCGCGCGGAAGAGACAATGGCTGCGTTCGGCGGCACCTTAACGCGAATTCCAAGCGCCATGCCGCAAATGCTGGTTGCATTGGATTTTAGCGCAAGCAAGCCGCGCCAAATCGTGATCGCTGGGCCCCGCGACTCCGCGGCAACCCGCGCATTGCTGCGCGAAGTACACGCGCACTTCGCTCCCGTAAAGGTGTCGCTGCTCGCGGATGGCGCGGAAGGCAGCGCGTTCCTGGAGGAAAAGCTGGAAGCTTTGCGCGGGATGAAACCGATGAATGGAAAATCAGTCGCCTATGTTTGCGAAAACTTCGCCTGCCAGGCGCCGGTGAGTGATGCGGCGTCGCTGGGCAAGCTGTTGTCGTAGCGTTTCTATTCGCCGCTCCGCGACAGCTTCGTGTTGAGATGCTGAAGCTTCGCCTACAGATCGGAAGCTTTCGCGCCGGCGAAGACGCAGCGATTACGTGCGGCGGAATGCAACGTTCCAGGTAATTGACGGGCGATCTCTCGAAGATCAAAATGCACACATGGAAGCGGGATCCTTTGAGCGAAGTCTGCGAGCGTTTGCACGGAGGGCGCCGTTCCAACCGTTCGTTGTTGAGCTGACGAGCGGTGCGCGTTTAGCCGTTAGTCATCCAGAAGCGGTAGCCTACAACGGCGGTTTGGCAGTCTACATTAGCCCGGACGGTACGCCGAGTCTCTTCGCTCATGGAAGCGTTAGCCGGCTGGCCGGAAGTCCCGATTCGGAATCGAGGTCAGCAGCGTGATTTCGAACCCTAGCTCGGCATTCACGTTACTTCAGAAGCCACCAAACTGGTGGGCCTGACCTTCGCCCCGCTCCGCTACCGCCTGGTATCGAGATGCTGAACCTTCGCCTCGGACATCGGAGGCTTTTTGCGCCGGCGCAGACGCATCCAGTTGTTCCAGGTCTTCCGCACGCTGTCCTTAGGTGTGAGATAATGCTGACTCAGGTCGTTGCTCTTGCACGTCTGTGCGAGAACTCCCTTCACTGAAAAATCCTCTGTCTTCAGGATGGTGTAGGCCGTGCCCAGAGCGGCGGAGTGGTGCGCATCGCTCGCGGCCGTCATGGGAAATCCGCGGAGCTGGGCGTAATCAAAGGCATAGCGATTGTAACGGCGGAGAGTGGTCGCGGCGTTGAAGACCTCCAGTGCGTCAATCGGCAAGGTCTCCAGCGTGGGCTCGCGAATGCCGGCACGGAAAAGGTCGTAGGGATGCGGAGGAATTGCGAGCCCGCCGCGTTCGTGGATGATCTCACAGACTTCACGCGCCGGCCGGCCTTTCAAATCGGGAATCGTGATGCCGATGCAAAGCAGATGGCCTTCCTCCGTCGTCACCTCCTGTCCGGGAATAACGAGAAAACCGTCGACGGGAAGCCCATCCTCCCGCATAAGGCCCTTATCAAGGAGATAGGAAATTGCGTCGCACGTATTATGATCGGTGACGGCGAAACCATGTAGGCCTTTCCTGCGCGCGGCCGCAATGTTTTCCTCCGGACTGGAGACACCATCGCCCGAGAAGAACGTATGGGTGTGGAAGTCGATCTTGAGGGGCATCGGGCCGAGGCTAGTTTGCGGCGGATCAAATGGAAAGCGTCGGTTTCAAGGAGTGGGCGATCGTCTGCGAGGCGCTCGGGCGAGGGGAGCAATGCGTGCTTTTGCGGAAAGGTGGACTCGCGGAAGGCCGGAAGGGATTTGCCTTCCAGCATTCGCGATTCTTTCTCTTCCCAACTTTTTTCCACGAGCAGGTGGAAAAGACGCGTTGGATGGAGTCGGAAATTCCCCTCCAGAAGACCGGTCAGGTCGAAATCAAGTTCCTCGCCAGACTGGAGCTCGCGGCGATGGTGACGTCGCTGGAAATGGCTGAGGCGCTCAAACCGTTTCACATTCTGAAGCCCGAAGTCGTGCGGGAGCGGTTTGAATATGACAGCCCCGGGATCCATGTGGCCTTCGTGCGGGTATTTCGAATCAGCACGCCCTGGGTGATTCCGGAGCTGCCGGCCTACGGCGGCTGTCGATCGTGGGTAAAACTCACGAATGTTCCAGAGGGACTGAAATTCGCGTCAGTGCTGAGTGACGACGAACATCGCGAGCGCGTCACGAGCATAGAGGCGCTCATCTCCTCCCCGTTCTCGCTTTCCAACTGACGGAGGGAGCTTCCGGGGAGCGTGGGGCTGTGGCGTGCGCCCCAAACGCTCGTTAGGCCAAGGCTTCAACTAAAAAAGGCTCGTCGGATTGGATGGGCTCTTCGGGCTTGCGATTGAACTGCATGTCGTAGAGCCGCCGATAATAACCGGACTGCTCGATCAGCTCCGCGTGCGTGCCGATCTCCTTGATCCGGCCTTCTTCCATCACCACGATCTGATCGGCGGAAAGAATCGTCGAGAGGCGGTGCGCGATCGCGATCACGGTCCGCCCCGCGGAGAGATTCTCGAGCGCGATCTGGATCTGTTTCTCCGATTCCGAGTCAAGCGCGGAAGTCGCTTCGTCGAGGAGGAGAATGGGCGCGTTTTTCAGCAAGGCCCGCGCAATCGCAAGCCGCTGCTGTTGTCCTCCGGAAAGAAGGCACCCTTTGTCGCCAATGACCGTTTCATAGCCGCGCGGCTGCGCCACGATGAAGTCGTGGGCAAAGGCAGCTTGCGCGGCAGCATAGACTTCTTCTTTAGTGGCGTTGAGGCGGCCAAATTGAATGTTGCTGAAGATCGTGTCGTGAAAGAGAAACGTCTCCTGTGTCACCAGCCCGATTTGTTTGCGCAAAGATTTCTGCGTAACTTTCCGCAGGTCGCAGCCATCAATCCGGATGCTGCCGGAAGTCGGATCGTAGAGCCGGAGCAAGAGCGAAAGGATCGTGCTTTTCCCCGCGCCGCTGGCTCCCACGAGGGCGTAAGTTTTGCCCGGCTCGATCGCGAGACTCACTTGCGCAACCGCGTTCGCATTCCCGCCGGCATACCGGAAAGTCACCTTGTTCAGTTCGATCCGTCCGTTCGAGCGCGGCAACTCGATGGCGTCCGCTGCATCGACCACGCTTGGCTTCGAATCGATGATCCTGAAAATCTCCGTTGTCGCCCGAATGGAGCGTTCCATCACGACCTGGATGCGACTAAGCGATTTGATTGGCTCGTAGAGCAAAAAAATTCCGAGGTTCAAGGCGAAGAAACGCGCCGCGCTAAGTTGCGAATAATAAACGTAAAGGAGCGCAAGTCCGATTCCGATCGCCGCGATCGTTTCCACCACCGGGCCGACTGCTTCCATGGCCTTCATGATCCGCATTGCATTCTGAAATTGCAGCCGATTGCTATGACGGAAGATCTTTTCCTGATACTCTTCGCGCGCGAACGATTTGATGACGCGAATCCCGGCAAAGCTCTCCTGCATGGTCACGACCATTTGACCCATATCTTCCTGCTCGAGCCTGGCGGCAAGGCGTGCCTTCCGGCCGTAAATGCTGATCGGAATGATGCACGCAGGGAAAAGGACGAGCGTGACGAGAGTAAATTTCCAGTCGAGGTAAAGGAGCACGCCGACGCCGGTGAGAATCGCGACCGGCTGTTTGAAAATATCGCTGCTGATGCTGGAGAGCGCGGTCTGCATCATGCGCGTGTCGTTCGTTACGCGCGACATGAGAAAGCCGGAACGCAT
>JACDBM010000368.1 GCA_013694945.1 Chthoniobacterales bacterium | reverse complement strand
TGCAGTCGTTTCTCACCCCGCAGAAAAGAACAATCACACGTTGGGTGAAAACGAAACGCGGCCGAAAAAAGGTGACCACGACAGTGCTCGTGCGTCCGACAATCGGAAGCGCGGCGGCGGATTGGTCGCGCTGGCCAGCCGGCACTACTTTCCGCCTCCTTTCGACGGGTCAGATTTACGAAGTGGATGACTACGGCTGGGCTCTTGCGGGCCGGAACACGATTGATCTTTATATGGGAAGCCGCGCGGACATGAACGCTTGGGGCGTTCGGCACGAGCCGATTCAGGTCCTGCGTTGGGGCAGCCCGCAAGCGAGTCTCCTGCTGCTCCAAGGCCGACAAGGGCACAAGCACATCCGACGGATGGTGCTGGCGTTGGAAGGCGAGCACGAGAGCGCAGCCGCGCTCGAGTAATGTTGAGAGCTGATCATCGCGACGTCAGATCAGCGATTTGCCGAAGCAAACACTTAGCGGGTCGCCTTTGTAGTCACCAAAACCAGCGATTCGCCTATAGCCGAGACTTTCGTATGAACGGATCGCGGCGGGCTGGCGCAGGCCGGTCTCGAGGCAGACTGCGCTAAAGTCGTTTTCGCGCGCGATCTGCTCGAGCACATGCATGATCGCACGCGCCACACCAGCTCGCCTCGCCTCTCGGCGTACGAACATTCGTTTCACCTCCGCGACTTCGTCGGTAAATGGCCGGATCGCCCCGCACCCGATCACCTCACCAGCCTCTCGCGCCACGATGAAAGCAGCGCGAGCTGTATCCATTCCGGTTAATGCCGGGCTGCTTGGCGGATCGTTTCCGTAGAGCTCGTCCACTTCGCGCCAAAGCTCCGCCATCACCTGCTCGCTCTCTTCAGAATGAATGTTAGCGCGCTCGATCCTCATGATTGCAGAGCTACGGGCGTCCGAGCGAACGGTGATCCTACCGGATGATTGGGAATGCGTCAGCACCCGGCGCGCAACTAATTCAGTTCGGCTTGCGCAAATGCCTGAAGCATCTCCGCCTCCGTCGGAGGTTGCAGAACATTCCGTGCTGCGAACTCCTGAGCTTGTGGATAGCCGCTCTGGCGGATCCGTTCCGCGGCAGAAACGAGATCGTACCTCATATGTCGAAGCTCCACGTTGTCGGATTCAACCAGGAGCCAGTACGCACCGGGCTCGCCGAATGGCATTCCCACGCTGCCCGCATTCACCACCCGGATTCCGCCGATCATCCGGTCAAATTGCATGTGCGTGTGACCGCAGACGACGAGCTGCACGTCCACTCCAGCAAAGGCCAGCAGCACGCGCTCTTCAGCGGTGGCATGGGTAAATATTTCTTTCTCATTCCGCGGTGTAGCATGGCAAAACAATACCTCGCCCCGGTTCGGGATCTCCAGGCGGAGCGTCTTCGGCCAGCTATCTAGCAACTGCGTATCTTCGGGGGTCAGCTGCTGAGCGTTCCACTGCAACCCCGCCCGAAATTGTTCCGGCACGCCTGAATCCTGGCCTGCCATCTCAGCCAGAACGGCCACTTCGCCGTTCCCTTGGATGAAGTGAATTGGCAGGTCGAGGTCGAGCAAGCGCGCGAGTGTTTCATGCGGCATCGGCCCTGGAACCACGTCGCCGCCCACTACCACCCGGCCGACTCCCACTTGACGGACATCATCAATGACGGCCTCCAACGCGGGCAGATTCGCGTGGATGTCATAGATCGCCGCGACACACATGACGTAACATTACAACTCACGTCTGCCGGGATGATTTCAAGCACGGCGAGACGACCGGATTCACCATCACATCGAGCATGCCGGTAAACGCGTTCGGATTGCCGGACATCTCGAGGCCACTCGGCCATACTTATCTCGTTTGTCGCTCCCCTGGGACTTCGGATGCTCGTTTCTGGAATGCGGCTGGCAGGGATCAGGTCAAGATGGAATCAACAATCACGGCCCCATGGCGTGCGGCCGTCCGAGCCAGTCACCAGCATAGACTATTCGATCAACGGTGCTTGGCATCGGGACATGAAGGAAGAAAAAGGAATGACCGGCGATCGCACCGACGGGACATTCCTGTATGGCCCATGGCCGCGCGTCTCTCTACTACGTTTGGGAACTAGCGGCGAGCGGAACCCTTGCAGGGTGCGCGCCCGCGAGAGCTAGCTTCTCCTCCACCGGTCCCCTGCGCGTTCATTTCCGAGCCTTGATCTTCTCGTTAGCCCCCTCGGTCTTGACGAAGGGCCGAATGTCCTCCACAAGTTTTTTTCCCAAGACCTTCCGTTTTAGCAGATCATCAACAGACTCATAAGGCCGGTGCTCGATGATAGATTGCGCTCGAGCGGGTCCAATGCCCGGAATTGACTCCAACTCCTTCTCCGAGGCGGCATTCACGTTCACACGAAGCGAGCCCTTTGCGAGAGTCTCGCGTTCCGGGCGATCTCGCTCGCAACGAGAAGCGGCGAACAGCAAGAGCAACGCGCCTATAACGCAAAGAACAACCGCTGTGGTGGAAAGCTGCCATCGCGATCCGTCATCGCGTCGCATGTAATCACGGTCGGCTATGCCCATCGCGAATGCTCCCGGTCTGGGGATGCACCTTTATCTGTGCTCGAGGGGCGAAAATCACCGGGGTCACTCTTTTGTAAGTACCCAAGTTCCACCAGAGTTCGACTGGGCAGGTTTTTCAGTTCCTCGATCTCAATTGTGCGGTGATTGTATTTCAGCTCGAAGCAGGTGTCTTCTCCGGGCGCAACCGCCAGAAGTACTACCGCGGCTTGTACTGAGCGCAGAAGGCGTATTTTGAGTGATTTTGCTTGAACGCACAATCTTCTTTGGTGTGTTCTCCCCGATTGCAGCCATTGCGAGAAATCGCACTTTGAGTTTTCTAAGTTCGCCAGCGTTGCGTTTGACTTCGACGCAGACAAAGAATTTTTTCGCCAGAGGCTTTGACTAAAATGTCGACTCCCACAAGCCATCAACAGAAGCTCACGCGGCTTCCGCCCAATCGATGATAATCTTGCCCGATTGACCGGACTTCATCAGCTCGATTCCTTCGATGATTTTCGTGTAGGGGAAGTGATGCGTGATCACCGGCGAGATATCCAGGCCGCTTTGGATTAGCGCGGTCATCTTGTACCAGGTCTCGAACATCTCGCGCCCATAGATCCCCCTGATCGTCAGGCCGTGGAAGACGACCAGGTTCCAATCGATCGCTGCGCTCCCGGGCATGATGCCGAGCATGGCAATGCGGCCGCCGTTTACCATCACGTCGAGCATGTCTGTAAAGGCCTTCGGATTCCCCGACATCTCGAGGCCAACATCGAAGCCTTCTTTCATGCCGAGGTCGTGCATCGCGGCCTGCAGCTTCGTTTCCCGCACGTCGACCGCGAGTGTCGCCCCCAATTTGCGCGCGAGATCGAGGCGATAAGGGTTCACGTCCGTGATCACGACCTTCCGCGCGCCGGCCATCTTCGCGATCGGCACCGCCATGCAACCGATTGGGCCCGCGCCTGTGATGAGCACATCTTCGCCCACCAGATCGAAGGAGAGCGCGGTGTGGACCGCGTTCCCGAGCGGATCGGAGCAGGAGATGACATCGAGCGGAATGCTGGGATCGCAGCGCCAGATATTACTCGATGGCACGGAGACGTAATCGGCGAAACCGCCCGGCCGATTCACGCCGATGCCTTTTGTGTTCGGACAAAGATGACGCCGGCCCGCCAGGCAATTGCGGCAGTGTCCACACACGATGTGGCCCTCGGTGGTGACCAGTTCGCCCTCTTTAAAATCCGTCACCGCACTGCCGACCTGATCCACGAC
>JACDBM010000344.1 GCA_013694945.1 Chthoniobacterales bacterium | reverse complement strand
CTGATCGCGGCTTACGTCTCGGGTTTGAATGGTTGCAACTATTGTCACGCTGTGCACACGCAAACGGCGGTGAAGCTCGGGATCGATGCTAACGTCATTCCGCAGCTGCTCGCGAGCGCGCATGACGAACATGTCGATGTACGCATGCAGTCGGTCTTGGCTTTCGTGCGCAAACTGACTCTTTCGCCGGCGAGCGTCACCGGCGCTGATGCCGATGCAGTCTTCGCCACCGGTTGGGACGATCGCGCGCTGCATGATGCAGCGGCCATCTGCGCGCTTTTCAATTTGATGAATCGATTGGTGAACGGTCTCGGCGTCGAGGCCTCAGAAGCGTACACGAAACTCGCTGCGCAGCGCCTTGCCCAAAACGGATACGCGCAGTTGCTGGACCTTCTTCCGCCGTCGAAATAGAAATCCGGAATAGCGGCCGTTCCCGCGACTCTTATTGCTGTGATCGCAACGGTTGTAGAGCAACAGGTCCGCAGGGCGAAACGCGCTGACTTGTTGCAGAATTCGTGTTTTGGTGGTGATTCCGGCATCGAATGAGGAGGCCACGATCGCGGATGTGTCCGAAACTTGCGGCGGCAAGGATTCCGCCGAATCCGGGTGGTAAACAACGGCAGTTCTGACGCAACAGCACAACGCGCTCGTGGCGCCAGTGCAGAAGTGCTGAGCGAACCGCGCTGCGGCTACGGCCAAGCCTGCTGGCGCGGATTGCTGGACATCGCGCCCGAGGTCGAGTGGATTCTTTTTTGCGACGCCGATGGCAGCGACAACATTGACCGTGCAGGTAAACCGGCAGAAACCCGAAGAGGATTCCAACGAGGAACATGTTGATGACGACGGCGTAGATCGGCAAGAGGCGTGGCTCTCTGAAGACGGCAAAGAAGTCTCGCAGCGAGAGGTCATCATCATCGCCTGCGAGTTTGGCCGCTTGCGCCGAGCGATCCGATGGGAGGAGGGTGCTGCTGAGCAACGCCACTCCACCCACGGCGGCGGAAACGATGAAGATCATCGAGAAGCCATAGCCGTGAACGAGAAATCCTCCGAGCGCGGGCGCGATGACATAACCGGCTCCTTTGATCGCGTTATAGATGCCGAAGGCGGTGCCACGCCGCGCTGCGCCGCGGTCGGAACGGTTGCAGGCGCGAGCGTGGACTCATTGAAATCAATCGGCTTCAAGTCGTCGCCGTCCTAGTTTTGCGAGATTTTTCCACTGCGGTAGCCCCAAGATTTCTTGATCATGGGCGCTTTGCCGAGGAAGTCGGCGCTCTCTACCGTGCTTCTTCGTTGGCGGCTTCGACGGGCAAAAGCAAAAGGGAAACAAAAGGGGTCATGTCTTTATTCTTGCCCTGCTTGATTGATCGGCTTAAGGTGCGTCGATGGCCAGAATGGGGCGAGTGGAATTCGAAGGAGCGGTTTATCATTTGATGTGCCGGGGGGATCGGCGGGAGGCGATTTTTCAAAGCGGGCGGGATCGTGAAATGTTTCTCGAGACTTTGGGCCAGATCAGCGCGCGCAACGGGTGGCGGGTGCACGCTTACGTCTTAATGAGCAACCATTATCACCTGCTGGTGGAGACCCCGAAGGCGAATCTGGTGCGAGGGATGCACTGGTTCCAGGCGACTTACACGATGCGCTATAACCGGCGGCATCATTTGAGCGGACACGTCTTTGCCGGGCGCTACAAATCGCTTTTGATCGATCCTGATGAGAAAGGCTACTTTGCGACGGTCTCGGATTACATTCATCTCAATCCGGCTCGTGCTCGGCTCACCGCTCAGAAGCCGCTAAAAAGCTATCCCTGGAGCAGCCTGCACGGGTATGGTCAAGGGGCGCACCTGCGTCCGGGGTGGCTGGAAGTGGGAACGGTTCTGGGCGAGCTGGGCTGGCGCGACACGGCGGCCCACCGGCGCGATTACCTAAAGCGAATGGAAGAACGTGCCCGCGAAGGCTCGGCGGAGGAAGAGGAACCATTTCCGAAGGAGTTGCGGCGAGGTTGGATTCTGGGAGGAGAGCAGTTTCGCGAGAGGGTATTGGGGTTGATGGATGGTTTGTGTGAGGGGGGAGCGCGCCGGTCGGGCCCGGTGGAGATCTGGGGAGATCATGCCGCATGGACAGCCGAGCGTTTGTTGCGGGCGGGATTGCGGCATTGGGGGCTGGGAGCAGATGACCTGCGCAGGCTCAGGAAAAGCGACTGGCGCAAACGCCTCATGGGCCATCTGATCAAGCAGCGGACAGATGTTTCATTGCGCTGGATCGGAGAGCGGCTCGTGATGGGAACGGACAGTCATGTCAGCCGCTTGTGCACCCGGATTGATGATCTACCCAGGCAGAAGCGCTGCGCCAAATATCTCAAACAAATCGAAGCTGCTGCACGACAAGAATAAAGACATGACCCCTTTGACCCTTTGCACCCATCTGGTAGAGCGCGATCAAACCCATGCAGCCGATGGCTGTCATCGACGCGACGACGATACCGCGGCGTTCTTCGAGAAAGTCGCCGCTATCGCGACGCAACTGCTGACTGAGTTCGGCGGGCTTCATGCAAGTGGTTCGTTGCTGAGATGGCCTGTGCTTGCACCAATGGCAGCCGCAGTAGCTCTGTCGTGCGCCGACGGCGATCGCGATCCGTAGAGCTTTTCTACGCCACCTGCGGCTGGACCGCGTTTCTGTCGCTGATCGGCACGAGACGGTGGTGAATCCCACGGCATCTCTTTGATCACCAGCTTCGGCACGTTCACGAACACGTCTGTCCCTGCGCGTCGCACCACCGCATCCAGTGGGATGAATGTCTCTTTCTCGAAGATGAGCCCGCGCGGAACGATGATGTGAGCTTCGACTTCTCCCGTCGCAGCAACGATCTCCTCGATTGTTCCGATCTCGAGGTGATCCGAACCGCGAACGGTGTCGCCCTTCTGCACGCCGTCCGTGCTCGCTGTCCCATCAAGCGCCGCAAGAAACTCGTCCACTTTCATCACGGCATTGCCGATCAGCGGGTAATTCAGGTTCACTGCCGCCTCGTAGCTCGGCACGTTTTCCGATCCGATTGCGTCCCAGAGAAACGTCACGTCGTATCCAGACTCAGCCGCGTGCCGGCCGGTGCCCTCGCAGCAGAGGTTAGCCGTCATGCCTGCGATCACGAGATGTGTGATGCCCATCCGTTCGAGGTGATCCGGCAGATCAGTCATGAACACATCGGTGCCCTTGTGAGGAAGCAGGACGATCTCATCATCGTTCGGCCGCAGATCGGGGTGGAAATCGGCGCCCCAGCTCCCCGCCAGAAACATCTTC
>JACDBM010000330.1 GCA_013694945.1 Chthoniobacterales bacterium | reverse complement strand
ATGAGTGAGATGCCTTGAAGATCGAGCTTGGGATTCAGCGGATCGTCCGGATTGAAATAGACGAAACCCTGCTGGATCTCCAGCCGGCTGAACGGCAGCGTCGCCTCTACCTGTTCGAGCCGGACCTGGCCCTCGATCTTCGGCGCAAGGCCGGTGCCGGTCACCTTCGCGTCCACGATCGCGCCGCCATTCGCCAGGTTGCCGCGAATTAAAAATGGATCCTTGCTCTTGATCGCAATATCGAACTTCCAGTCGCGGAAGGGGGGCTGCGGGATCGAGAGATCGGGGGTCGCGGATGGCGGCTTCGGCTGTGGAGGCGGACGGCCCGGCAATCCGATCGGGATCAGGTCGATGTTCTTCAGAAACTGACTATTCGTTAGGGCGACGTTGCCGGTCACCGAGGCGGCGGCGAGCGGGCCGGAGACGCGGACGTTCGCGTCCGCGCGCGCGGTGAGATTATCGTTTCGCGCCACGAGCACGCTGTCGGCCTTGAGTTGGAGTTCGAAGACCGGCTCGGTTAGTTTGGGAAATGTCATTCGGCCGTTGACCTGGAATGGCCCACCCGCCAGTTCGCCGCGAAAGCGCTCGAAGTTGAGCGTGCTCCCGTTGAAAACCAGCCGGGCGCTAAATGCACTCAAGGCCGGCAGGGTTGGGTTCGCGAATCGCGCGCTGTTTATCGTCATGTCCGCCAGGCCACTGAGTACGGGATGGCCGATTGTGCCACGCACGTTTACGTCGAGAGCGAGGTCGCCGTCCACCCTCTGGAGCGCTGGCACAAACTGGCGAACAAAATTAACCGAGCTGCGCGGCATCCGAACTTTCCCGGTGACCGGAGTCGCATCGTCGAGTGCTCGGGCGGCGATGATTTTCGAGGCAACGAAAGGGAGATTCGCCTCAAGCGTGACCGGTTGAATCCGCGCCTGCTCGAATTTGCCAGCTATCAGCAGCTGATTGTTCTCCACTTTGGCGTTCAAGTTGAAAACGGCGGGAGCGAAGTCGGTCAGCGTTTCACTGCGCAATCCCGTTAGTTTGAGGTCCAGTCCGGCCCGTAGATTCGCGAGAGTTCCCTGCGCTTCCACTTTGACGTTTGCCAGCCCTGCGACCGGGACTTCAGTTCCGAAATCCTGTGCGAGCTTTCTGAGGTCGAGGTTTTCGGATTGGAAATTTACCAGCACCTCGCCGTCAGACAGGAGGAGAGGCCGGTCGCTGCCGAGGTTTTCCCAGACAAAAGGAAGTGACAGATAACCGCTGGCGTACTTCGCTTCACCTTGCACGACCTCGATCTTCGACACCTCCAGGGTGGGGCCTCGCGTCTGCATGATCGCCTGGAAGATCATCTTGTCGCTCGAGAGGTAGACGATGGGAACGCTCAAGCTCTCGGGCGTGTAATTGGCGTCGATGTTCGCCTCCAGGTTCTGGAGATTCGCGTAACGAGCATTGTCGATTTTGACCTTCAGGTTGCCGGTGTTCTTGAAGGTTTGGATCGCGCCGCTGCCCTCCCAGTTCAGGTCCAATGATCCGGCCAAATCGCTGGTGTTGCCGGAAGCAGCCAGGATCGGTTTCAATGACGCGAGATCGGCGATGCTCGCGGCGACCTGCCCGCTATAAAGATATGGCTTCTCGAGCGCGAAGCGGCCGTTGGCACGGATGTAATCCTTCTCACTCAGACTGGCGGTGAAGTCGTTCAGGTAGACGACATTTCCTGAAATTGCGATCTCCGCGCTCGCCTGGGGAACGCTCAACTTCCCGCTACGCAGATTCGAAGTGTAAAGCGAGATCTTGCCATCCGCGACGCCATCTCGCAGTGCGATTCCCCCATCGATTTGCAACGGACCAGTGACCTTTTTCGGTGAATCAACGGCCCAGAAACTTCCGATGTCCAGTGCATTGACGGAAACTGTCACCTCCGCAGGCTGCAAGCGTGTCTTCGCTAAATCGACGGGCAAGCGATATGTCCCCTCGACAGTCGCGACATTCGCCGCGCGGACGACGTTGACCGCTTCCAAAGTAACCAGGTCTTCGACGCTCCGAACCTTTGCGTGCACCGAGTCGATCGCATAATCACCCGTCCGCACGTCCGTCACGTCCACATTCGTCTCCGTTTGCAGATCGGCGTAGTAAACCTTCTCCGCACCAACGGGCGGCATCTGCTTGCTGGCGGTGATCAGCGCGGTGACTTCATCAGCTGATCCTCCAGGCCAGGCGATTGCGTTTCCGGAAAGCTTGAATGCTGCGCGCAAAGTGGCGTCCGCGATGTCGGCTCGCCCTTCGAGAGTCGCTGAACCCGAGAGCGGTTGCGGCAGCCCTGCCGTCAAAGCCGCCAGATCAGGCAAGGCTCCGCTCACCTGGAGCGAAGCTGGAGCGCGACCGAATTCTTGAATGTTCGCGGGAAGCGTCGCGGTCCCGGTGAGTCGCAGGGTGTTCGCGCCCTGGGTAAGCTCAGCCGATTGCACCGTCGCAACGCCTCCCCTCGCCGTCAGGTTGAACGCCGCTCGTTCAACGGCGAGATCGCCTTTTTTCAAGTTGCTCAGCTGTGCGGTCACAGTCCCGTCCCAGGAGCGGGGCGTATCGATCGCGCCGCTCCAAACCACCTCGAGACGATCCATGTTCCCCGAGAGGACTTCCGACGGCCGGCCGAGATACCCGCGCAGTGTCTCGAGAGAAATGTTGTCTGCTACGAATCGCGCCTTCAAATCGAGAGAAGCCCCGGCCTCAGCCAAGGTGGCGGAACCAGCGAAGGCGCCACCGGCTAACGAGCTTTCGAGCGCCAGCTCGAGCGTCCTGGCCTTGATCCGCGAGGCATCAATGGCCAGCAGGCGAATCTGATTGCTTCCGTCGAGCACGAGACCCGTCAGCCTCAGGTTGCGGTTCGCGTAGGAGGTTTTCGCCGAAAGGTTCGTCCACGGTGGGAGCGCAGGAATTTGCAATTTGTCCATCCGAAGCTCGCCGGGCACATTTGGATTTAGGTCGAGATCAAGATGCTCGAGCACGAAGTCCTGTGCTTCGCTCGTCGAGCGGACAAGGAGGTTCACATCGGCGATCTGCACTGTTTTCGGGAAGACCACGGGAAGAGTGATCTTCTTGTCTGGATCCGGGATTTTTGGCTTGAGCGAAGCCTTGGCTGGATTCAGGACCGCGGTCACGGCGCGGACTTCCACGTCCTCCAGCAGTTCCGACACGCCCTCGCGCCAGAGAGCCAGGAAGCTGTAACTGACACGAACATAATCCGCGTCCAGCGACTCCACGATTGCCGGACCAGTCGGGACGACGCGGAGATTCCGTATCACCAGATCGCCAAAAACACT
>JACDBM010000312.1 GCA_013694945.1 Chthoniobacterales bacterium | reverse complement strand
GGAACGCCGCCCGCGTCGAGCGGCTTCGGATTCAACTTCCCTTCCACGGCCGGAGCGTATTGCAGAATGCTGAGCCGTGCGCCTGAAGCCAGCGGCCCAAGATCCCACGGCTTCTCCGGTGTGGGGTGGCGGTTGATGAACTCCGCCGAATAGCCTTTGATGATGCCATCGGTATCGCGGACTCGAAGCTGATGCTGATCCATGAGCAGGCGATTGCTCGGTGGATCGCCGCGGAAGAGTGTGATCGTACCCTCGGTGCCCCAGATGCGCCCGATGAGCGAACCAAAAAGGAGCGTGATGATCCCAAGATGCGTGATTAAAAAGGCGACGTGGTACTTTTTCCAAGGCCAGCGCGAAAGCGCGGAGACGGCGAGATTCGCAACCAACAGGAGCAGCCAAAGATTGAACCAGGGAGCGCCATAGACATAAGCCCGCGCCACCTTCGCGTCGAAGCTCGACTCGTAAATCGTCCCAGCGATACTCGCGACGATCAATACCGCCAGCAGCACGACGGCGAGCTTGAGCGACGCGAAGAATTTGAAGATCTTGTTACGTTGCCACCCGCGACGACCAGGAGAGGAACTCGCCATGAACCCCTATTTTCCGCGAAAGGAGCAAGGGTTCAATCCGGTTGTGCAGGGGACATCTGTCCCGCGCTTCGGACGGCCCAAAGCTCCCGGTAACAGAAATCTGCTCGTCCCGATCGGATCGTAGCGCTGCAGCCCCGGCCTACTTCGTCCAACTGCGCCACTTCTTGCGCAGTGGCTTAACGTAGCTCTCAACGTCGACGCCCTTCAAGCGATCCACGCCTTCGCGCACACCGTCCTTGACGACGTCCGCCGAATCTTCATACCGACGCCGCACCTGCTTGAAGAACGGCCACAGGAATGGCAGCGATAGCATGCCGAGGTTCACGTCGCCCAGCGGCGACTTCACTTCCGCTTCCCGCGCCTTTGCTTCCGACGAGTAACGGATGGCGAGTCCGATCGCCAGACCGAGGGCCAAGGCTCCGATCACGGTCGGGACGGGGTTCTCCCGAAGGAAAAACTCCGTGCGCTCTCGGGCGATGCCCGCTTTCTCTTTCGTCTGCTGCCACGCGTCGTTCGCAGCGGTTGAAATTTTTTCGGTGGTCTCCTCGAAGCGAGGCTTGGAGACAGATGAGATTTTTTCTTCGCCCGGCAGCATGGAGCCCGGCGAGGTCGAGCCCGGGAGCGGGTTATTTTCGGTAAAATCTTCGCCGTTGGGATTGATCATACTGACGATTCGTAACTGCGTGGTTGCTTGCGCCTCTCGCAAGCCTCGCAAATTAACGGCCGCGGGTCACGGGAGGCTCGAAGTTAGGTTGATAGAATTTCAACCGAAAGATCAAACCAATGGACGAACATTCTGACAAGGACCCAAAGACCAACCCCGATCCGCTGACTGGCGAGCCAGGATCACACCCGGTTGGCACGGGCGTTGGCACCACCGGGGGCGGGATCACCGGCGCCGCCATCGGCGGAGCAGTCGGAGGTCCGGTCGGCGCCGCCCTAGGCGCGATTGCCGGCGGAGTTGCTGGGGCTTACAGCGGGCGTGGCGTGGCCGAAGCGGTCAATCCGACCGTCGAAGAAACCTACTGGCGTGAGAATCACGAGAGGCAGGAGTGGGCTAGCGACGAAAGCTCGTATGAGCAATATGCACCTGCCTACCGCACCGGCTACGAAGGCGTGACAAGGTATTCCGGACGTGACTACGAGGAGATCGAAGGCGATCTCGCGCGGGACTACGAGAAGAACGACGCAAACCCCGCCGTCCCTTGGGATCGGGCACGCCCTGCGGTCAGAGCCGCATGGGATCGCGTCTCCGGCACGACCGCACCGCGAGATAACGATCGCGGCACACGAGGTAACGTGTAGGGAGCCTGTTCTGCCCCGCGCGCGCCGAACGTCCGGCGGATCGAGCGCTTCTCTCGCGGCTATGCTCGCGAGGTGCTTAGGAATTCGTCGATCACCGCCAGGAAGTGATCGATATAAAAAGGCTTCGTCAGGTAGTTTTTCGCTCCCGCAGCGAGCAAACGCTCGATCTGACTGGCGCTCGCGTCTGCACTTAAGATGACTACCGGGATTTGTGCCGTCGCCTGATTCTCCTGCAGTTGCCGGAGCACTTCCGATCCGTGAATGTCCGGCAGGTTCAGATCGAGCAGGATCATCCTTGGTTGGCAGCCTTTCGCCATCCTAAGTCCGCGCTGGCCGTCGCATGCATGTGTCAACTGAATCCCCGGCCGGTATTCCAGAATTCGCTCCACGAGCGTGAAGTTTGCTTCGTCATCTTCCACGTAGAGCACGTCGCAAAGGCGGCCCGTGAGTGCAGCCACGTCCGTCCGCTCCCTCGTGGCTGCATTTAGGTCCGCCAGTTCTTGCTCGATGATGTCCAACATCTCGCGCGCAGACTTCAGAATCTGCTGAACGTCTCCTTCCTTCTGTTTGCTGCCGGGCTGGAGCGCCAGAAGTTCGGCGAAACCAATAATGGCGTTCAAAGGTGTTCGCAGCTTGTGGTTCAGATCCGCGCGGAAGCTCTCCTGCGCCTCGTTGATCGCGTCGCGCTTAGTCGGATCCGTGGCTAAGTCGTTCGAAAGGTTATCGGCTTCGTCCATAGCAGTCTTGCTCGTTGGTTCTCGCTAAGTCTCAACCCCACGTTGATACCTCGGCAGCGGATTCCATCCGCAAGCCGGACGGCTCTTCGTAGAGCTGATCCCGCAGCTTCTTCAACATGTCGAGGTCTCGACGCATCTTGTTTTTGTGCGCGCAGAAAATGAGTGCCGTCTCATCGGTAATCAGCTCCGCCTTGCAGGCTTCGAGCAGGCTTTGGTCGAAGCTGTGCCACCCCATTGTCCCGCCCGCCTCAATGATTTCCTGGAAGCTCCGGTTCTCGGCCTCACCGTAGAGGATTGTTTCACGCGTCCGCAGGCTGCTTCCCATGATCTCGGTCACGAGCAACCGACCACCGCCGATCTTGCTCACCAGTCGCTGGCTGACAATGTAACGAACGGTATCTGCGAGCCGCTGCCGAAGCTGCTGTTCTTCGTCCTTGGCGAACATCCCGAGGATGCGATTGACCGTCTGACCCGCGCTGATCGTGTGCATCGTGCTGAACACGATGTGGCCCGTCTCCGAGGCGGTCATGGCGATCTCCATGGTCGCGCGGTCGCGAATTTCGCCCACGAGAATCGCTTTCGGCGCCTGCCGCAAGGCCGAGCGCAATCCGCTCGCGAAGTCCGGAAAGTCCTTGCCCAGCTCGCGTTGGCTGAAGAGGGCGCGTTGATGCGGATGGAGAAACTCAATTGGATCTTCCAGGGTGAGAATGTGGATTTTCTGGCTTCGATTCAGCTCGTTGAGTATGGCCGCCAAAGTTGTCGTCTTACCGCTCCCGGTTGCCCCGGTTACGAAGATAATGCCGTTCTTCTCTCGCACCATTTCGCTAAAGACCGGTGGCAATCCGAGCGCCTCGAGCGTGGGGATTTCTGTCTGCAATTTCCGCATGACAATCGTGGTGCGGCCATTTTGCTTGAAGATGTTGACGCGGAATCGCGCAATGCTTCCCAACGCATAACTGCAATCGCAAGCGCCCAGCGTTGCCAGATCTTTCCGGAGACGTTCTTCGCCATTCATCAGCTGAGCGGCAATGTGCGCGATGTGCGCCTCAGTCAGGACGCCCTCAGGCGTGTCGATCGGGAATTCTTCCAGAGAGCCGTGCTGCTCCACGATCGGAGGCCGCCCGACCGCAAAGAGCAGATCGGAAACTCCACTGCTGCTCTGGACCATGGCGCCAAAAAGGGAATCGATGACTTCTTTGTTCACGAGAAACGAGAACAGGTAAAATAGCTGGAAACGTGCCGCGAAACGGCGGCACTACGCGGCGATTCAGCATCGGGGAGCAAAGCGGCGCGACCAGCCAGCTGAGCACGCGCGGCTTCAGCTCCCTACTCGGCGCCCGCGGAGATCGCGAGGGAAGTCGCGCCCGGCGTGCGGTCAGACGGCCGGTGTCATGACAAAAGCACATTCGCCAAGGCGTTCGCGATTCCGACCAGCGCCGCACCGGTAATGAGCCCCGCGCAGATCGGCTCCGCGCCTTCCACCCACAGGCGATTGCCTTTCGTGCCAGCGACGGGATGGCGTCTCCCCTGCCACCAGAAAACATCGTCCCGAGCCACATCGCGAGGCAGGCGTCCGGCGGCAGAATCACGCCAAGGCCAATCGAGACCGACGAGAGCGGGAACGGCTTCTTGCGAACGATCGTCGCGACTTCGATGAAAGCGGCAAAGAGCGCGGCAACAATCATCGAGATGACTGCCGAGGGTGGCAGACTGCTCACGCCGCGCGCAATGAGATCCGCCACGCCTTTCCATTGCAAGGTCGCGGGCATCGGGATTGATCAGAGACGATTGTCGCGGGCGAGCGCACTCCGTTTTGATCCGGCGGGAGGAAGAGCAGGAAGAACAGTGGCGTGGCCGCCAGCGCGCCGGAGAAAATCCCGATCGCGTGGCCGAACGCCTGCTGCCGCGGTTTGGCGCCGAGCATGTAGCCCGGCTTGATATCCGAGAGCAGATTGCCGGCGTTGCGCCGATCGAAAATTGCGTGATCTTGCTCAGCGATCCCGTGGGCGTCCAGGATGTGAGCGCCATAGAATTTGTGCAGATAACGGTGAGGACAAAGATGAGCGGCAGCGCAAGCAAGGCGAGAAAGACAGGCACGCCGAAGAAGATGTGCGTGAGCCAGACACCCAGCAGGCTGAGGACTGGCACGCCCACGAAGGAAAGCGAAAGCGGTAGCTCGATGTGCTTGAGCACGTCCGTCCG
>JACDBM010000221.1 GCA_013694945.1 Chthoniobacterales bacterium | reverse complement strand
CCGCGACAAAACTCCACCACGCGCTGGTCATAGACGTAGAGACCCGGCACCGCAAAATGGCTCTTCGGAATCTTTGGTTTCTCTTCGAGACTAATCGCTCGACCGTCGGGGCCAAACTCCACTACGCCGTAACGTTCCGGGTCGCGCACCTGATAGCCGAAAACGTAGGCACCTAGATCGCAAGCGAGAGCCGCGCGGTAGAAGTCTAGTTTCCCGTAGAAAATGTTGTCGCCTAGGATGAGCGAGGCACCCGCATCGCCAAGGAATGCAGCACCAATGAGAAAAGCCTGGGCGATGCCCTCCGGCTTTGGTTGCGGAGCGTACTCGAGGCGAATACCCAGGCGTGAGCCGTCGCCCAGATAGTCCATCAGCATCGGCAGATCCTTCGGCGTGGAGATAATGAGAATTTCGCGCAGCCCGCCCAGCATCAAGGTCGCCAGCGGGTAGCAGATCATCGGTTTGTCGTAGATCGGCAGGAGCTGCTTGCAAACGATCTGCGTCAGGGGATAAAGCCGCGTGCCGGCGCCCCCGGCCAGAAGGATTGCTTTCTTATTCATCAAGTTGCTGCGGCTGCCAGGGAGCAGCGCACATTCCTGTCTGAAAACGACGCGCGGTCAAACAGGCTTTTGCGAAAGCGCAGATCGATCGCTGACCGGAAATCGTCGCAACAGCGGCTGGATCGTCTTTTCGATGATGAACTCCCTCTCAATCCTTTCCCGTCCCGTGCGGCCATACTCGGCGCGAACCGCGTCGTCGCGGATCAGCCGCGCGATTGCCGTGGCGAGTGCATTGGGATCGCGCGGCGGAACGAGCAGGCCGGTCTTGTTCTGCGCCACCAACTCCGGAACGCCAGCGACTGTCGTGGAGACAACCGGTTTCGCGCTCGCCATGGCTTCAGCGATCACCGTCGGGAACACGTCACTTGCCCCGCGACGATCTGTCACTGCGGCCAAGACGAATATATCGCAAGCAGCCAGAGCTTTCAGCACGTAGTCCTGCGACTGTTCGCCGGAAAATTGAACTGTCCCGGCGAGATTCGTCTCCCCCACTCGCGCTCGTAGTTCATCGCGCAGCAGGCCATCGCCAATGATTTCGCACGTGAAGTCGATCCCCTCGCGCCGGAGATCGGCGCACGCGTCGATCAGCACTTCAAAGCCTTTGAACTCGACGAGACGACCTACGCTCAGGAGGCGAATCGGACCCGGTTCGCGCGCCGTCTCGTCCGATCGCGCAAATTTCTTCAACTCAATCCCATTATAAACGCGGAGAATTTTCTCGGACGAAGCGGGGCAGCGCGCGGCGAGAAGATCGCGACTGTAATCGGTCTCTGCCGCCACAAACTCGGCTGCTGCGCAGATCTCTCGCAGGAGTGCATCACTTCCCAAATCAGTCATGAAATCCTGTCCATGGGCGGTGACACTGAACGGAATGCCGCTGATCGCTTTCACGAACATCGCAGTGTGCGCAGCGCGGTTGGCGAAGTGGACGTGGAAATGCCGGATGCCTTGTCGCTCGAAAAGCCCGACAAAAAAAAGCGCATTCCGCGCGCGCAAGGCCGCTTTGTAATCCGGGCCATATTTCCCCTCATGCTGCGCGACCAGCGCCTCCGGCCAACGGCGCTCGCGTTTTGCTCTCCGAAGCAGACTCTCCATGGTCACTTTCTCCGGCGCGTAGTGCACAGGCGCTCGGAACCGCCCGAGATATTCGTGTCGCACTGGCGTTTTCGGCGGATACATCGAGGCAATAACTAGCTCGAATCCTCGGCGCTCTAGCTCGAGCATTTCGGTATCGCAAAAAGTCTGCGAGAGAACGGGGTAACGGGAGTAAAGATATGCGAGTCGCACCTTGGAATTTACCAAACGCGGATGAGGCTTTTTCCCACCTTTAATCCTGATCTTTAACTTGCACTCGCTCAGCGCCAGAGGTGCAGGTGCAAGTTGAAGTGCAGGGGTTAAAGAGACGGAGAATCAGGAGAACTGAACGTCCTTGCCGGGGTCCATCTCGAAATCGAGAGTGATCGCCTCAGCTACGCTCGGCTTGATGATTTCCTCGACGAATTTAACGTAAACTGGGTCGTCGCAATAAATCTCGTATTTGTCCATCGATTCGAAATCAATCGCGATAAAAAACGGCCACGGCATCTCGCGGTTGATTCGTTTGCCGCACTTGATACTGAGCACCTCAGGAATCTTGAGGAGCTGCATTCGGCTGTTCATCATCATCTCTTCCACCCGCGCCGGCGTGACCTCCGGTCTGAGTTTGAAAAGCATGATGTGATGGATCATGGCGGGAAGAATTAGCGCTGACGAGAGCGGGCGCAAGCTTCGAAAGCCCCGCGTTCGGATCGAAAATGCGGCCCGTTCCGGTGCCCTAATTTTTCCACTGCAGCGCGCCTTTCTTCAGCGCATAAACGTATCCCACCATCAGGATTGAAACGAAACTAAGCATGCTCCAGAAAATGCCTTTACTCTGTGCGATCGATTCTTTGTAAACGACCGCCCACGGATACATAAAGACAATCTCCAGGTCGAAAAGAATGAAGAGCATTGCGACCAGATAAAACTTCACGCTGAAGCGCGGCTGCGCCTCCCCCTGCGGCACCATGCCGCACTCGTAAGCCGTATCTTTGATCCGTGTTCGTTTCCCGGCCTTACCCAGCAGCACGCTGACGAGCAACGCCGAGACGGCGAAGCCAATTGCCACCAGAATGTGAAGCAGCACCGGCAGGTATTCGCGAATCATGCCGAGTGTACCGTCCGATTCGGGGACAGCTTACTTCGCGACGGCTGCGACTACCGGCTTGGTTCCGGGAATATGGCCGTTTTGCGGCGCGATTGCTTGGGCCAGAGCAGCCGGCAGGCCCTTGTACTTCTTGCCCGTCTTCTTTACCGCCCCCCGGGCGACCAGGTTCTGAAGCTTCTCGTAGGCCCGAAGGCGCAGCATTTCCTCGCCTCCGCTGGCCGCGTTACGAGCCCGCAGATTTTCGTGGACGATGTCGAAGAGTTGCTTGAACTCGAAGGAAGCGCGACGTGAGAGCACGGCGACCAATTCCTCGGTCACGAGATCAGGAACCCTACGGGAAAATGGGTTTTTCTTCAGGATGGCCATAAGGCGCAGACAATAACATATCTCGCGATTTTGGCAGCAGATTTCTCGGGTTGAAGAGGATAAGATGCGGTGACATCAGGCGGTTACGGCATTCGGGCTCCGGAGCTGTCAACGCCAGACCGAATCGCTTACGGCGGCTCTGACGGGCTGGCCGAAGGGAGAGGAAAGGGATCACTCGGGGTGTTTCCGCCGCTTCCCGGCACGGCAACCGCGCTGCCAAGACCCTGAAAGCTGCTGTCGTAAAGCTTCGCTGCTGCTCCGGTCATTAAGCTGATCCCAACGGCTGCCTGGTAGAGGGAGAGCGGGCCGACGGATTCCGTCAGGTAACCGTCGGTGTCATACCTTTGCGAGATAACAATGGGGCTGAGGTATTTGCTCACCACATCGGCAGTTGGAAGCTTTCCGAGTTCCACACTTTCCGAGATTCGCGGCACGAAGGCTGCCGCCATGATCAGCATCGGCCGGACTGCCGCATCCAGTCGTCGATAGAAAAGCGCGGTATCGAGATAGGCGAAGGCTTCCTTCGGCTCGGCGACGAGGCGCTCTGCAGCCTTGAAGCTTGCCGAAGCAGTCAATCCGGAGCTGCCGCTGCTGCTCCGCTCCACAATGGCTTCCGCAGAAGCAGGATCCTGAGCCAGCATGAACAGCCGATCGGAAAGGCCCATGGTTGGTGCAATGGGAAGCATGGGACTAAGAGGAGGCTTGGCGTAAAACTGGACCCCCTCTTTTTCCGATTCCGCCCATGCTCCGCTTTCCGCTGTGCCACTGGCAAGTGCAGCAACAACCGTCCTGGCTTTCGATGCATCCTTCACCGGTAGAGTCGCGGCCAATGACGGCCATCGGGAGTTCTCCACCCAGTCGGCTATAATGCCAACTTCCGGGCCAAAAGCGTTTTTCCAGTCTTCGAGCGTCAGGCCGGCAGCCGACAAGATGGAGGCTATGCCCGGCAGCGCCCCTGCGAACCCGCTGGCCTTAGCCGGATTCGTTGTCCCGAGGGGCATTTGCTCGGGAATCTTCAGGAAACCGGCGGCGTAGAGAATGGAGTTGGTCGTCGCCACCGAAAGCGAAGACCGTGATAGATCGCCCATCTCCTCTCGTTTGGGCATGGTTAAAAAGAGAACATCGCGGAACTTTCCATTCTCAATCCGAGACGCGGCCGTAATGCTCCGTAGCTGCCCAAGAACCCGCAGTTGTTCGTCATTACCGGCGTTCATCGTCATCTGTTTCGACAATCGTTCCCAGTAATGATCAAGCCGGCCGTAGCCTAAGATCGCGTAGTTGCCCGGCATGCGTTTCAAAGAAGCCGTGAAGTTCTCGTCGGCTGCCAGCGTTGTGGCTGGTTCTTTGCGCCGGCCATCGGTTCGATCGAGCACAATTTTCAGCGCCGCAACGTCGTTCGCGGCGAAGAACCACTGTCGATCGTAGACGGTCGCGACCGTGATCGCCCCCTCGATCACCGCATCGATTCGATGCTGCTCGTGCATGATCGTCTCGCGCCGGGCGTTCGGCGCGTTCGCTTGCAAACGCGTTCGCCATTGTCC
>JACDBM010000295.1 GCA_013694945.1 Chthoniobacterales bacterium | reverse complement strand
GCCGGGCGCTTCGTTCCGCGTCCGCGCGACCACGCCGACAATTGTGAGCGGCGGTCCTACCGGCTCCGCGCTGGGACCATCTTCATTGCGCTGATTGTCGTCGATGTTCAAGCCGATCGGATCACGGTCCGGAAAGTAACGTTGCGCGAAGGTCTGATCGATGATGACGGAGCGCGAGCGCTCCTTATCCGGAGTCTCCTCCGGGCCGAACGCGCGACCACGAATGATCGGCATCTTCATCACCTTGAAGTAGTCGGGTGAAATGATGTTGATCTCCGCCGATGGCTCCTTGCCGGGTTCGGCTTTCGGCGTGCCCGTGATGTGGAAGTAACTGTCCCATTCGCTGTCGTCGAAGGGGATATTCGCGCCAATCGCCGCCGCCTCGACCCCGGGCAGAGCGCGCACTCGCTCGAGCAGCCGGTTGTAGAAACCGCGGATCTTATCCATGTCCCAAACCGTGTTGCCTTTCTCGTCGACGCGATCGTAGCCGGTTTTCGGCAGATCGATTGCCGTCAGGAGGATATTGCGCGGATCGAAATTGATCGGCGCATTTTGCGCGCGCCAAAAGCTCTTCAGCGTCAATCCAGCGGCCGCGAGAAGCACGAGTGCGAGCGCGACCTGCGTAACGACCAGGGCAGAGCGCGCACGCTGTCGCAACGCGCCACCACTGCCGCCGCGCGTTCCTGCTTCATGCAAAACCAGCGAGAGCGCCGCCGTCCGCGAAATTCGCCACGCCGGCCAAATGCCGGCGAGAATTCCCGCCGCCAACCCGACGGAGCCAGTGAAAAGCAGGGCCGCCATGTCGATCCGCGTTTCGCTGAATCGCGGGATGTCCCTTGGGGCGAGCGCGACGATGGCATCGAGACTCCAGATTGCGAGTATCACACCGGCTGCCCCGCCGCAGACCGCGAGCACGGTGCTCTCGGTGAGAAGCTGAGCACCCAAACGCCAGCGCCCGGCGCCCAGCGCCGCCCGAATCGCCAGCTCTTTCGAACGCGCCAAAGCACGTGCGAGTTGCAGGTTGGCCACATTCGCGCAGGCGACCAGGAGCACGCAGACGACCGCCGCAAGCAGCAGGTTCAGACTTTGCCGATACTCGCCCACAGCGGCCTCCAGGAGCAGCTTCATTTCGAGGCGTCGCGTTGTGTTCGTTTCGGGATACTGCTTCTCGAGCGCAACCGCGATGGTGTCGAGATCGGCATTCGCCTGTTGCAGCGAAACGCCCGGCCTGAGCCGGCCAAGACAACTGAAGCCGGGGTGATTCCCGCGACGAATCACATCATCGTCTTTCCTGAGATCAGACAACGGCACCCACAACTGCGAGAGCCGCGGGAACTTGATCGAGTCCGGCAAGACGCCGACGATCTCGCGTTGCTTGCCATCCACCACCACCTGCTGGCCAAGCACGTTTTGTGATCTCCCGAACCGTGTTCGCCAGACGTTTTCGCCGATGAGAATGACCGGCGCGCTGCCGGGCTGATCGTCGGCTTCGGTGAAATCGCGGCCAATTAGTGGTTTGAGCCCGAGGAGCGTCAGGTAATTTGCGGTCACGCGCGCGCCGTTGATCCGATCAGGAGCGGCGTCGCCGCCAGGAATGGCGAAATTGAAAGGCTCGCGCCTAACGAGTGCAACATCGGTGAAACTCCGCTGGCCCGCGCGCCAGTCCAGGTAGTTTGGGTAACTGACGGAGCCACTGGGGAATGTGGCGGTCCGCTCGCGCAGCAGAACGAGCCGGTCCGGCTCCGGATACGGCAGTGGTCGCAGCAGGACGGCATTAAGGACACTGAAGATGGCGGTGTTCGCCCCGATCCCGAGCGCGAGCGCGACAATGGCAATGAAGGTGAAGCTCGGAGACTTCAAGAGCATCCGGATGGCGTATCGGAGGTCGATAATCATAATAGGTTGGGCGTCGCGAGAGATACGGGGAGCGCACGCTTGCAGCGTGCTGGTTTCGGCATTCTGCCGAAACGCACTTTCTCTCGCCCGCCCGATATTCGAACACGTGTATCTCTCCCAGCGGCATTAAAGTTCGCGACGGGAGAATCC
>JACDBM010000292.1 GCA_013694945.1 Chthoniobacterales bacterium | reverse complement strand
CGCTTCGTCACCATTCCCGATCCCGAAAATCCGCCCGCGTGGTTCGAAAAACAGAAGATGCGTCACAATGATTTTGCCTATCGCTGGCTGGTCGAGATTCGGCATAACTCAGATCCGCCGGTACCTGGCGATGGCAGCGCGATTTTCTTTCATATCCGGCGTGGCGCCACCCGTCCGAGCGCCGGCTGTACGACAATGGCGGAGCAGGAGTTGGTGCGGGTGATTTCGTGGCTGAACAGCGCCAGCCGACCGTGCTATGCGCTACTGCCGGCTGCGGAATACGAAAAGAAATGGCAGGGCTGGAATTTGCCCGGGCCGTCCTTGGGACGTGGCGCAACCAAAGAGTAGTCGCGGTTGCCGATTGCGCCTCGTCGTTTTTCCTCTACCTTCTGCTCGTTAGGCGATGCCCATGAGAAAACGAGCCAATCCCGATTCGGAAGCAAACATTCGGCGAATCGATTCAAAGGCGCGCGCGAAGAAGCAGACGCACGGGTTTCAGGTGCATTTTCTTCGGGGAAGCGAAGCTGTAACCCGGATGTTCAGCGACACCATTCATGGCGGGAAAGAACAAGCTCGCCGCGCTGCCCGGAAGTTTAAGCGGGAGGCTATGCTCGAGCTGCCGGAGCGGATTTTCCGCGGTCCGGCCAATGCTGCGGCCGGTGGCGGGAAGTCCGCGAAATCGACGTCAAGCCGGGCAAAGTCTGGTGCAAAAGCGAAGTCCCCTGCGAGGAAAGGCAGGACGCAGAGCAGCCGGCGTCGCTAAACGGGGGACGGCTCGGGTTGTTCCAGCTGGAGGAAGGCTTTCCAGCACGCAGCAAATCCCGGCGCGAAATCCTTGGGCCGCGCTGAGACCCAGGCTGTGACTAGATCCGAAGGGAAAAACTCGCCTAGTTCGATTTCGCTCCGGGCCAGTTCGAACGGGCCGTCGTGCAGACCTCGATAGAGCCAGATGAATTCTTCGCCCGTTTCTTGCGTGGCGGGCAACTTCAGGACCCGCGCCAGCCGCGTGGTGACCCCCAGCTCCTCCTTCAGCTCCCGGCTGGCCGCCTCATCGTAGTCTTCGCCCGCGTCGACGTGCCCAGCGGCACTGGAATCCCAGACGCACGGATGCCGGTCTTTGAACCGCGATCTCTTCTGGAGAAAAAGCTCGCGTTTTCGGTTGAAGAGCAGGATGTGCACGGCCCGGTGTCGCAAGTTATTCCCATGCACCGTGGCGCGCGGTGCCTCGCCGAGGACACAGTCTCCTTCGTCCACGACCGCGAAGTCCTCAGCATTGCCGTTGTTATCCAAAGCAGTGTCTTCGGGTTGGGCGAAGTTTGACAAAGCGATCCACTGCTCGATCGACAATTCTTCGGCTCGCGCCGTCAGGTTGAAATGACAGGCTTGGCAGGCGCCTCCCCAGTTCGTAACTAGATCGCGCAGGAGCTTTCCGAGTTGCTTTCGACGCTGCGAAAACCCGAGCCGCACCAGGTTCCTGAAACGTTCGGAGTTGAAATTCGGCAATTCATCCGCCACTCGCGGCGTGATCTTCACCAACGCGGAATCCACGTCCGGCCGCGGCAGAAAGACGCTTGCGGACACTGTGCGCAAGTAGTCGACTCGATAATGTGACTGCATAAGCAGCGTAAGCGCTCCGTAGTCGCTGGTGCCCGGTTGCGCCGTGAGGCGCCGAGCCATCTCTCTTTGTAACATACACAGCCAGAGAGAGATCGGGCTGGGGTATTTTGTGAAGCGAAGCAACACTTGACTAGAGATGTTGTACGGAAGACTGCCGATGAACTTAACCTCAGGCTGCGCATACAAGGCACGCACGTCGTACTTCATGGCGTCACCTCGAATGATCTCAAGACGTTCGGTTGGGAAGCGCTCCCGGAGAAAACTCGCGAGTCGCGCATCTTTTTCGATCGCTAAAACATGTGCGCCGGAGGCGAGCGCAAAGCCCGTCAATGCTCCGAGTCCAGGGCCGATCTCCACCACGTAATCGTCCGGCCTCAGTTCCGCGCGCTCGACAATCCAGCGGGCCAAATTACGGTCGTGCAGGAAATTTTGCCCGAGAGTCTTCACGGGCGAAACCCTGATCTCGCGAAGAGTCGCGTCGATCTCCGAAAGATTCATACCGCTGCCTCTCTTTGCGTCGAAAGCGCGGCCCTCCTATTCACAAAAGCGTGTGAACAAGACTCTCCGTTTCGTCCTCTTTATTCACAAGTTATTCAACGAGCCACCAGACCGTGGAAGGTACTATAATATTTAAGTCTTCGCGCCTCGTTGACTCACACTCTTGGAGCAGCCAGCAGTTTCGGACTGGCGGTCTTTTTGCGGCTGCGAATGTAAATGCGCCGGGCGTCCTGCAACGAGACACCTTCCAGGAAGTAGACGATGGCTGCCTTGCCGAGCGCATAGGTGCCGGCCCCCGCGACCATCCCGCAGACCACATTCCCCCAGCCGGGAAAAAATTTAAGAACGGCGCGGGCGCCTTCGCGCAAGATCATGCCCGCCCCAACATTTACCCCCAAGGCGGCGACGAACTCCGTCGCTGCGCGCAAGCTGCGTTCCCGGCCGGCGATGTACATGATCCCGGAAACCATGACAAGTTGGAGAGTGGTTAAAATCGGAAGATCGGCTAGCGGGATAGGTTGCGCGCCCACAGCCGTGCAGATGGCCGCAGTCGACTTTACCAGGGTCTGGGCAATCTGTGCCTGCGCTTCCCGGTCGCGCGAGATGCGGATCATTTCCACACGTGCTTCGTTTGGCAGCCGCTGCGCAAGCAAGGCCATGAACAGTCTCGCTGCCGGAGTTGCTTCTGCGGTCTCAGCGGCGGGCGGCGCAAGCGGCAGCTCCAGAACCTGGAGCAGCTGCTCCCGGATGAGGGCATTTCCGGAAAGAGCCGCTTCCAGCTTCGATGCCGCGGTGGGCCGGTCCGGCGTCGCGGAGATTCCCGTCTCTCGGGACACGGAACCACGCAAGGATGCCAGCAGGGAAATTCCGATGACTTTCGCGGCTGGGGAAGCGCTTCCGTTCAACTGCACGATTGCCGCAAGGCTGTCGATGTCGCGCGAAAGCACCGGGCGGCCGCTGTTCCCGTCCACGAGGTGAAGAAACATGTCGGCTCTTTCCCGCATCAGTTCCTCCTCGATCTTCCGCACCGCAGGTTCATCCGCGCCACGTGCATCGAGCAGGGCAATGGTGCCAAAGGCTCCCACGCTGACATTTTGCCAGCGGAAGACTTCCATCAAGACATCGCGCACATCGCCTGGCTCGGCGGCGGCGAAGAGGTTGGCGAAAACTTCCTGAACCGGGAGCTTGTGTGAGCCGGTCAGCACCAGCCGGGGAGCGCGTTGTTTCAGGAAGAGCTCCTTCAAAGGCGTGAGCTCATCCAGCACCGGCTTCTGAATGCTCTCCGGTAGCTTGCCCAGAAAACCTTCGAGTCGCTCGACAATGTGGAGAAAAAGCGGCTGGTTCATGCGCGAAGTGCAGTCACCAACTGTCGATCATTTCGGGCGAATGCAAGAGACGTTCCGGCAAAAGACCGGAAATCGTTTTGCTTGCGTGAAGGGCACCGCTATAACTCCGCCATGAGTATAAACGTGGAGATTCTCGGCCGGGCCGCGAACGAAGCACGAGGCCTCGCGATGGATGCAGTGCAGGCTTCGAAGTCGGGCCATCTCGGCCTGCCGCTCGGCTGCGCAGAAATCGGCGCTGTGCTCTACGGTTTCGCGCTGAAATACAATCCGGAGGAGCCGCGTTGGATAGGACGCGACTATTTCATACTCTCCGCGGGGCACGGCAGCATGTTGCTTTACGCCTGGCTGCATCTGAGCGGATTCGAGGTCTCGACAGAGGACATCAAGAGCTTTCGTCAGCTGCACAGCAAGACCCCTGGGCACCCCGAGTTTTTCGAAACGCCCGGAGTAGAATGCACGACCGGGCCGCTCGGCCAGGGAGTCGGGAATGCGGTCGGCGTAGCGATGGCGGCGAAGATGGCGGCCGCGCGTTTCAACACGCCCGACCACCAAGTTTTTGATCAACATGTCATCTGCCTCGCTGGGGACGGCTGCCTGCAGGAAGGCGTCTCCGCGGAAGCGAGCGCCTTTGCGGGGCACTTCGGTCTCGATAATCTCATCCTGATCTACGATTCGAACGCGGTGACGCTGGACGCCATGGCCGAGGCCACGCAAAGCGAAGACACGGGTAAGCGTTATCAAGCGTACGGTTTCGACGTGCAGATTGTCGATGGCCAGGACATGACGGTGTTCTTGCGCGCACTCAGGCGCGCAAAGAGGCGCGACAACGGCAAGCCGCAGATGATCATTGCCCACACGCTGATCGGCAAAGGAATCCCGGAAGTTGCCGGCACAGCCAAGGCGCACGGTGAGGCAGGCGCAAAGTTCGTGGATGAAGCCCGAAAACATCTCGGCTTGCCACCGGAACACTATTTCGTCTCGCAAGCGACGCGCGAGTACTTTGCGAATCATAAAAAGGCTCTCGTCCGCCAGTATCGCCGCTGGGAAAAAATGTACCGGGATTGGCGCGCGCAGAATGCGGAGTCGGCGCGGCTTTTGGATGAGGCGATTGAAAAGAAGGTTCCTGCCGATCTTTTTGCAAAAATTCCTGCATTTCCCGTCGATGCAAAGATCGCCACGCGCAAAGCCGGCAGCGAAGTCCTGCAACCCCTCGCGCGCGAGATGTCGTTCCTGATCAGCGGCAGCGCGGATCTGCACGGCTCGACCTTGAACTACATCGAAGGCGGTGAGGATTTCACCCGCAACAATCATCATGGCCGGAACATCCGCTTCGGCATCCGCGAGCACGGGATGTGCGCGATCATGAACGGCGTTGGTTACCACGGCATCTTCCGCGCGTCCGGCGCGACCTTTCTTGTTTTCGCAGATTATTGCCGCGCGGCGATCCGGCTCGCGGCGCTCTCGAAATTGCCAAACATCTACATCTTCACTCACGACTCGATCGGCGTGGGCGAAGACGGCCCCACGCATGAGCCGGTCGAAACGGTGAGCGGCTTGCGTGTGATTCCCCAGCTCGACGTGATTCGTCCCGCCGATCCGGAGGAAACTGCCGGAGCGTTTGTGGCCGCAGCGCAACGCATCGACCGCCCAACCCTGCTCGCCTTGACTCGGCAGGCCGTGCCGATGTTAAACGATATCGATGTGGAACTGCGCAGAAATGGGGTCGCTCGCGGTGGTTACATTGCAAAGCGTGAGACCGGCGAGTTAAATCTTATTATTCTCTCCTGTGGCAGCGAGCTTCAGCATGCGCTCGCGGCGGCGAAGGAGCTTGGCGACGGGACGCGGGTTGTTTCCATGCCGTGCTTCGAGCGCTTCGAGCGGGAATCAGCGGAGTACCGAGAGGAAGTGCTCCCGAACGCATGCCGGCGGCGCGTGGCGATCGAAGCGGGAGTGACGGATCTCTGGTACCGCTACGTCGGCCTGGACGGCAGAGTCGTCGGGTTGCATCGCTTTGGTCTGAGCGCGCCGGGAGATCAGGTCATGAAGGAGTTTGGCATGGACGCGCAACACGTGATTGAAGCAGCACAATCGCTCTAGGCCTTCCGGTGATTTCTTCGCGCAGAGCGATCACTCGCGAAAATGTCGTTTCTCATTACGACGAGCTCGATCATTTTTATCGCGACGTCTGGGGCGATCATGTTCATCACGGGCTTTGGTTGCGCGGGGATGAAACGCACGATGAGGCCGTGCGGCAGTTGGCAGAGCTGATCGGT
>JACDBM010000278.1 GCA_013694945.1 Chthoniobacterales bacterium | reverse complement strand
GCCTGGATCAGCGCTCATTGCCATGTCAGCCGAGCCGGGCGCAAGCAAGTTTGCTCGGAGCAAATCTCGTTTTCCCTGCAGGGTTCGTCTGCCAAGCTGCTGCCGAACATCGTTTTTTCCCACCTTGACTCCGACCTGCCGTTTTACCTCTGGTGGCACGGCGAGTTCCATGATCCGATGGACCCGCAACTCTGGATCTGGGTCGATCGGCTGATTTACGACAGTCATTCGTGGCACCACTTCGAAGCGCAAATGCGTCTCATCGAAGTCGCGCGGGAAGAATCCAATCAGCGTCTCGTGCTTTGCGATCTGAACTGGACGCGTCTCGTGCACGTGCGGCTCGCGCTCGCGCAATTTTTCGATCAACCCTCCTGCCATTCGCGCCTGGCGGCGATCATCCGGGTCGAGATTGACTTCGCCCCCGGCTTTCGCTCGAGCGCGATGTTGCTCGTCGGCTGGCTGGCTGCGCAGCTGGAATGGACGCGCAAATCCGGTGGAGCCGAGACGAAGCTCTCGTTTTCAGATCCAAAGGGCCGCGTAGTCGAAGTTGCGTTTCAGGAAAAGGCAGGCGAGCCGATTGGACGCTGCACCATCTTCTGCGCGACGACGCAGCTGCGGGTGATCCATCCAGCCGGGAGCGATCTGCTCGAGGTCTCAACGCAAGTCAGTGGAAAGTTGCGGATGCATCAGCTCATGCCGGCCGGGAGCAACGAGCCCGTGCAGTTAATAAGCGAAGAGCTGATGCGAGGCGGTCCACATCGCATATACCTCCGCGCAGTCGAAGCAGTGCGCGACCTGCTCTGATTGTGGTGGCGGTCGCTGGCCGCTACAAAGTCTGCGTCAGTGACCTTCAACGCCTCCAACTCGCTCACACTTCCAGGGGTGTCATCCCGAGTCGCGAAGACGACGAAAGACCTCACAAAAAGAACGGACATCACGCTACGGCTCCGGGTGAAGTCCTCGCGTCACATCTTTGAGGAAAGAGCAACAGAAGCTAGTGCGCGATAGCGAGTCTCCCACTCCTCGGACGTTGCGTCGGCCTGTCGGATAGTCAGCGGCCCGCGCAAGGTGATGCCGCGGGGCACGCGAAGACCGAGAAACTTAAGCGCGGCTTCAAGACACCCCTGATAATCGTGACAGAAGTCTTCATACTCGAAACAAAACGGTTTGATGCGGCTCTGCTCGAAAAATTCGCTCAAGATTTCTTCCTCCCGGGTCACGTCCTCGATGCAATGCGAGATCAGCTTTGGATCGAATTCGGCTGGAGACAACGGTTGTTTCGACTGATCGAATCGCCATATGTCGCTTTGCAAGGCGCGTGCCTTTGAGATTGCCTGACGCAACCGGTCGCGCCGGCGTATGTAGATAAACTTCAGCCCCGGCAGCGCGGCGCGCAGGAGCAGCAAATCGGGCGCGTTTGGCGGTCCGAAGGCCAGCGTCCGGCGCAAGCGGGCGAGGAATGACTGGAGATCCCAACCCATTAACTTGCATCCAAAAACATGATTGGGCGTGGCCGCCGCCAGCACCACGCGGCGCACGTAGTCGGCATAATCAGCCGCCGGATCAAGCTGGTACTGCGCGCCATAGCGAGCTTCTAATTTCTCGCAAAAATACTGTTTCGGTTTTCCGGCCTTGCCCGTCGCGCGCAAACCATCGGAGAGCATATTGCTGCCCGAGCGGGCGACGGCGCAAATCGCGTAGCATCGTGTCGCGCGCCGCCAGCGATGAAAGAGCCCGCGCACGCGCCAAACTAAACGTCGAGATTTCGGACGTTCAGTGCGTTGTCCTCGATGTATTGCCGGCGCGGCTCCACTACATCGCCCATCAGCCGCGTGAACATCTGATCGGCTTCAACCGCATTGTTGTCGTTCAAGTCGACCTTCAGGAGCTTGCGCTTGTTCGGGTCCATCGTGGTATTGAAGAGCTCTTTCGCGTTCATTTCTCCCAGCCCTTTGAAGCGTTTGATCTGCACTCCGCGCCGCCCGATCTCGACGATTTTCTGGTGAATTTCGGGGATCGAGAAAAGGGAATGCGTCGTGGCTTTGTCACCCTCGCCTTCGATCAGCTCGAAGATCGGCCGGTCGCTCGCCGCGTAGTGGTCGACCTTGAGTCCCTTGCGCGCGAGCTCACCGATCAATTTTTGAATCGTGGTCGCCTCGTGCAGCTCCACCTTGCGGGCGCGTCGGCGCGCGCCGTTCGCTTTAGCTGTCACCGGCACGAGAGGCAGAAGTTCCTGTCCCATGTCCACATCGAACAGGTTCAGATCGAGGTTCTCCTCGTGGAATCTGCGCACCTCCTGTTCATCATGGAAATACCGGACCGATTCGTCATTGCCTTCGCGCACTTTTACTAGATAGCTCGGAAGCTTGCCCGTCCGCGCGTCGCGCTGCGCAAGGAAGGTCTCGAAATCTCCGCCGTGACGGCGAACGGATTCACTCAACTTCGCAAGTTTCTCCAGCGATTGCAGAATGTCCTTCAACTGCGCGGCGCTGATCTCCTTGCCGTCGGCCAAATTTCGGAGCCGCACATCCTCCGCGCCTAACGAAATCAAGATTTTGTTCAACTGGATATCGTCCTCGACATACTCCTCGCGCTTTTTCCGTTTAATCTGATAGAGCGGCGGCTGGGCGATGTAGATTTTTCCGGAGCGGACCAGCTCTGTCATCTGCCGATAGAAAAACGTGAGCAGCAAGGTGCGAATGTGGGAGCCGTCCACGTCCGCGTCAGTCATGATGATGATTCGCCCGTAGCGCAGCTTCGAGATATCAAAGGTGCCTTCGTCCTTGCCCCCATCTTTCCCGTCTCGCCCGTCTTCCTTCGGTTTTCCAATCCCAGTGCCGATCGCCGTGATCATGGACTGGATCTCGTTGTTCTTCAGCGCCTGGTCGAGGCGAGCTTTCTCCACGTTAATGAGCTTCCCGCGAATCGGCAGGATGGCCTGATAACGGCGATCGCGCCCCTGCTTCGCCGAGCCCCCGGCAGAGTCACCCTCCACGATGTACAACTCCGTCAGGTCTGGATCGCGTTCCGAGCAGTCCGCCAGTTTGCCGGGAAGACCGCCCCCGGTCAGCGCACCCTTTCGGATTGTCTCGCGCGCTTTGCGCGCGGCTTCCCGCGCGCGAGCTGCGGTCAGCACTTTCTCGAAGATGCGTTTCGCGATCGGCGGATTCTGGTCGAAAAAGGTCATCAGACCCTCGTAGACGACCGAGTTGACGATGCCGTCGATCTCGGTGTTGACGAGCTTCACCTTGGTTTGCGATTCGAAGCGCGGGTTCGGTAGTTTGATACTGAGGACGCAGGTAAGCCCTTCGCGAACATCGTCGCCGGAGATCGCCGGGTCCTTGTCCTTGATCAGACTGTTCGCTTTTGCGTATTGATTCACCGCCTTGGTCAGCGCGCTCCGGAAACCGGTCAGGTGAGTGCCGCCGTCTGGATTCGGAATCGAATTGGCGAAGCACAGGATCTGGTCATTGTAGCTGTCGTTGTATTGCAGAACGACATCGACGAAAACCTCGTCCCGCTGGCGCGAAAGGATCACAGGCTTCGGGTGAATGACCTGCTTGTTCTCACCGAGCTGGCGCACGAATTCCTCGATTCCGTGCTTGTAGAAAAAAATCTCTTTCTTCGGCGATTCGCCTCGTTCATCCAAGAGCGTGATTTCCAGTCCGGGATTCAGGAAGGCGAGTTCGCGCAACCGGCTTCCGAGGCGGTCGAACTTAAACTCCGTCGTAATCGTGAAGATGGTGGCGTCGGGCAGGAAGGTGATGAGAGTGCCAGTGGTCTTTTTGTTCTTCAGCTCTCCAATCACTTCCAGCTTCTGGGTCGTTTTTCCGCGCTCGAAACCCATGTGGTAAACCTTGCCGTCGCGCGAGACCTCGACCTTGAACCAATCCGAAAGTGCATTCACGCACTTCGCGCCGACGCCGTGCAGGCCGCCGGAGTACTTGTAAGCACCCTGTCCGAATTTTCCGCCGGCGTGCAGATTCGTGAGCACCAGCTCGACGGCCGGCATTTTGAACTTCGGATGCATGTCGACCGGAATGCCGCGGCCGTTGTCGCGAATGGAAACTGATCCATCCACATGCACTGCGACGTCGATCTTGTTGCAATAGCCGGCGAGATGTTCGTCGATCGAATTGTCTAAAACTTCAAAGACGCAATGGTGCAACCCGCGCTCATCCGGGTCGCCGATATACATGCCGGGGCGCTTGCGGACGGCTTCGAGACCCTCCAGTTTGTCGATCTGTGCGGCGTCGTATTTCTGGCTTTGCGCAATGCCGGTGGCCGCGTCGCGGGTTGATTTTCCAAGGGTAATTTCGTCCTGTGCGTCGAGCATAAAACGGCAGAGAAACTGCCGAGGGGAAATGTAGGTGAGAACCCTCTGCGGGACAACCACTTTCTACCGCATGGGCGGAACCGATTTCCCCAACAGATTGTGCGCCGCGGAACGATGAGCACAGCATCTTGGGCTTCAGAGTTCCTGAAGTCGCGAAATAGTAGAACAGCCTCCGAAGCTTGCTTGACCAGCCGGGGTCCGGCCTCGAACTTAATTGCCCAACTATGCGCTGGCAGACGCTTTACGAAGGCCGCTGGATATTTGCGGTCCTCGCCGCCCTCACCGTCGTAGCATGGCTTTTCCTGCCATGGCTTTCCCTGCTCTTCATTGCGCTCATTCTTTACACCTTTGCATTCTTTCGCGACCCGGAGCGCGTCTCGCCGCAGGATGCTGAGAGTGTCGTCGCCGCAGCGGATGGGGTGGTCGCGGACGTTGTCGAGATCGAAGAAATGGAGGTGGTAAAAACCACCATGAAGCGGGTTGGGATTTTCCTTTCTGTTTTTGATGTCCATACCAACCGCGCGCCAATCGAAGGAAAGATCGTCTATCGGCAACATCGCGAGGGTCTTTGCCTGGACGCGCGCAGTCCGGATTGTTCGGGCAAGAACGAGTCGATGACGTGGGCTTTCGCGAACCCGCGCGCTACGCTGGTGGTAAAGCAACTCACTGGCGCGGTTGCGCGCCGGATTGTCGGCTGGTCGAAAATTGGCGACACGGTAGAAAAAGGCGAACGCTTCGGCATGATTCGCTTCGGCTCGCGGACCGAAGTGTTCCTGCCTCTGGAAGCGACGGTGACAGTAAAGGTGGGTGAGCGCGTGGTGGGCGGCAGGAGTGTGATCGCGCGGCTGCCACGGCAATGAACGACCCCAACCCGAAGATTTACCTGCTGCCGAATCTGATGACGGCAGGGAATCTCTTCTGCGGTTTCGCAGCGACGCTCAAGATCGTGCAGGGGGCGTTGCTGCAAAGCGGCGATCCGCATGCAGCCGCTGTGCTCTTCCATACCGCGATCTGGTATATCCTGGGGGCCTGCATTTTTGATCTGCTCGATGGGAGGCTGGCCCGGCTCGGCGGTCAGGACAGCCCGTTCGGACGCGAGTTTGACTCCCTCGCGGACACGGTTTCGTTCGGGCTCGCACCGGCACTGATGGTTTACCGAATTGTGCTCGTCGATTTCCCGCGCGCCGGTTGGGTGGTCGCGTTTGTTTATTTGCTTTGCGGTGCCTTGCGCCTGGCGCGCTTTAATTGCATAGCGGCCGCCGGTTCAAGCAAAGACGCCGACAAGAATTTTCGCGGCTTTCCCATTCCAGCCGCGGCGGGGCTGATCGCGTCGCTTACGCTCTTTATGCTTTGGT
>JACDBM010000274.1 GCA_013694945.1 Chthoniobacterales bacterium | reverse complement strand
CCGTGGTCGCGGCCGATCTCCTGAGCCTTACAATGCTGCGCGCGCCCGGTGAATTCGGGGCCGATGTCGCCGTTGGCACGACGCAACGCTTTGGCGTTCCGCTCGGAGCGGGCGGTCCGCATGCCGGTTTCATGGCCACGCGCGATGCTTTCAAACGCCATCTTCCCGGCCGGTTGGTCGGGGTCTCGCATGATGCGGAAGGGCGGCCTGCGTATCGGCTCGCGCTGCAAACGCGCGAGCAACATATCCGGCGGGACAAAGCCACCAGCAACATCTGCACAGCCCAGGTGCTGCTCGCAGTGATCGCTTCGATGTACGCGGTCTATCACGGGCCTCGCGGCTTGAAGTCAATTGCCGAGCGGGTGCATCGCCTAACGAATCTGCTCGCGCAAGGATTACGACGGCTGAACTGCGATGTGGCCGACGTACCGTTCTTCGATGCAATCCGTGTCGCGAGCGCCGACCGCGAGCAGATTTTAAACTCGGCCCGGAAGGCCGGTTACAATTTGCGCGATCTCGGGGCGGACGGCGTCGGAATTGCGCTGGATGAAACGGCCACGGAAGCCGACCTCGTGCAGCTCTGGACGATCTTCAACGACGGCGAGCGTCCGGGCTTCGATGCGGATGATCTCGCGAACGAAAGCTCGCCTGCGCTCCAGGTCTTTGCGCGCAGATCGGAGTTCCTGACTCATCCGGTTTTCAACACGCACCACACTGAGACGGAAATGCTGCGTTATCTGCGCCGGCTCGAGTCGCGTGATCTTTCGCTGACTACTTCGATGATTCCACTTGGCTCTTGCACGATGAAGCTGAACGCGACGGCCGAGATGTTCCCTCTTTTGTGGCCGGAGTTCTCGAAGCTGCATCCCTTCGCACCGGAAGATCAGTTGGCCGGCAATCAGCAAATGTGTGAGCAGCTGGCAGCGTGGCTGGCGGAGATCACCGGGTTCGCCGCCGTCTCGCTCCAGCCAAATGCCGGCTCGCAAGGTGAGTTCGCGGGCCTGCTCGCGATCCGCGCGTATCACAGCTCGCGCGGCGAAGGGCATCGCGAGGTTTGTCTGATCCCGCAGTCGGCTCATGGAACCAATCCTGCGAGTGCGGTCATGGCCGGGTTCAAAGTAGTGCCCGTCGCGACGTTAAAAGATGGCGACATCGATCTCGCCGATCTGCGGGTCAAAGCGGATCAGCATGCGAATGATCTCGCGGCTTTGATGGTGACGTATCCCTCGACGCATGGCGTTTTTGAAACAACGATCCGCGAGGTTTGCCAGATCGTGCATTCTCACGGCGGCCAGGTTTACATGGATGGCGCGAACATGAACGCGCAGGTCGGCCTCTGCCGTCCCGGCGATTTCGGGGCCGACGTTTGCCATTTGAATTTGCACAAGACATTCTGCATTCCGCACGGGGGCGGCGGGCCGGGCGTTGGGCCCATCGGAGTCGCCGCGCACCTCGCGCCGTATCTACCGGCCGCTGCTTCTCTCAGCCCTCAACCCTCAACTCTCAACTCTTTGGTCGGCCCGGTTGCAGCAGCGCCTTTCGGAAGCGCTAGCATCCTCACGATTTCCTGGATGTACATCCGCCTGATGGGCGCGGAAGGACTCACGGAAGCGACGAAGGTCGCCATCCTCTGCGCCAATTACATCGCGAAGCGTCTCGATCAGTATTTCCCTGTGCTCTATAAAGGCCGGCACGGATTGGTCGCGCACGAGTGCATTGTCGATCTGCGGCAGTTCAAGAGCGCCGGCATCGAAGTGGAAGACGCTGCCAAGCGCTTAATGGACTATGGATTCCACGCTCCGACGGTTTCGTTCCCGGTCGCGGGTACGATGATGATCGAGCCGACCGAAAGCGAATCCAGAGTTGAGATCGATCGTTTTTGTGAGGCCATGATTTCGATTCACGGCGAAATCCAGGAGGTGGTCTCCGGCCGGGCCGACAAGCAGAACAACGTGCTGAAGAATGCTCCGCACACCGCGCAGCAGACGACCAGCGATCGCTGGGAGCGCCCTTATTCGCGCCAGAAGGCGGCCTATCCGTCGCCTTGGACCCGCGAAGCGAAGTTCTGGCCGGCCGTGGCGCGAATCGACAACGTCTATGGCGATCGTAATCTCTTCTGCTCCTGCGTGCCGCTGGAGGATTTTCCCGAGTAAGCCGAATCGTTGGCGCTGTCTGCGAACTGATCCACAGATGCAAAGGTCGTGCGTTGCGGCCACGACCTTTTTCGAACTCGCAACTGGCTGCGAGTTACGGATTTTCCGAGGCGAGCTCCGGGGTGGTGGCCCGGCTCGGGACCAGACGCAAGCCTGTCCCGGTCGTAGCCTCCGTTGATTCTTCGCCTGTCTCGTGGTATTCGGCGTCCCCGTTTACCTGCCAGAGATCATAGAGCTTGGTGTCAGCCAGAATGTTCTCCACACAGAGCATGGCCGTCATCATGGCATGATCCTGGTTATTGTACTTGTGCATCCCGTTGCGGCCGACCAAATGCAAGTTGGGGAAGCGGGCATCCAGCTCATCGCGAACCGTCGCGACGTGCCGCGAATAATCATCATCGTAAACCGGATAGGCCTTCTTCTGGCGGACGACAGTTCCATCGAGGACGTCGTCTTGCCTGCAGAGTCCGATCTGCAACAGCTCCTTCTTCGCCAGCGCGATCAATTCCGCGTCGGTTGAATCCCAGAGTCCATCATGCTCGAAGCAGAAGTATTCTAATCCGTAGCAAGCCTTCTCCGGATCGGGCACCATCTCTGGAGACCAGGAGCGGAAGTTTTGGATCCGTCCGACCTTCACACTCGGGTCGTGGATGTAGATCCAATTATCTTCGAACGCGTCACGATTTTTCAGGATCAGCATCACCGTTAGAAAATCGCGATACTTCAGGCTGTTTGCCGCCCTTTTCGCGTTCGCGGAAACGCTCGGCTGGAGCCCATTCACCAACTCGCGGAGCGGGGCGGATGAGATGACGTGCTCAGACTCGAGCGTGTGCACATTCCCGTGTGGATCTTGAAAGCGAAGTTTCCAGTTCGACGCCGCCTCATCGTAAGCGCACCCTACAACCTTGCAGCCCATGTGAATGTTGCCGCCGAGCTGTCTGGTTTTTTCCGCGCATGCTTCCCACATCATGCCTGGACCTTTGCGCGGGTATTTGAAGGAATTGATCAGGGTTTTAATAACCTTGTTCTTGTCCTTCGGCTGTTTCTGCGGGAGGAGAGCGTTTTTAATCGCGCTCCCGAGCGAGAGGCCTTTGATGCGCTGCGCGGCCCAGTCCGCGGAGATTTCTCTGCACGGCATTCCCCAAACCTTTTCGGTGTAGCTCTTGAAGAAGGTGTTGAAGAGGCGCTTGCCAAACTGGTTGCTCACCCAGTCTTCGAAATTTGTCGGATTCGGCACCGGGAAGATCCGCGCCTTCATCCAGGAGAGAACGCAGAGCGTTGATTTGAATACGCCCAGTTTCATGAGCGCTTCGAAGGCCTTCAGCGGGTAGGCAAAGAATTTGCCGCCGTAGAAAATACGCGAGGAACGCGGCCGATCGAGCATGTCGTTCGGGAGAATCTCCTGCCAAAAGTCATTCACCTCTTTCGACTTCGAGAAGAAGCGATGGCCGCCGATGTCGAAATGGAACCCCTTATAGGTCGCGGTGCGCGAGATGCCGCCGACATAGACCGGGTCGGCTTCCAAGACCGTGACTTCGACGTTGTTCTTCGAAAGCAGATAAGCGGCCGTTAAACCAGCGGGGCCGGCACCGATAATAGCTACGTTTGTTTTCATGTTTTCTTAAGCAACCCAGTCTCCCCGCGTAAAATTCCAAACCCACCATCCCTGCAGGCTGAGTCCTGCCGCGCAGAGAAGCGCGACGGCCACCATGCCAAACGCACGCACCCGGTCAGGCAGCCCGCGAAATTGGGCCAAAAAGTGCAGGAGCGCCAGTACGATTAACGCGTGGGCACAGAACTGGTATCGCAGCATACTCTCCATCTGGACGGAGGCAACGCCGCTGACCGCGATGTAATATGTGACGATGGCAAGGAAATAGATGCCGATTCGGTGCCGCCAGCCGGTCCGGCGGCGCACCGCCGGCAAAAGCTCGCAAAGGGCGACGAGCACAAAACAGAGAGCACCCAGCGTCATGGTCACCTGGCTCCATTGGGTGGGGTCGTCCAGCGGGGGGATCAACCAGCGGTAGCTCTCTGGTTTGAAGACGGCCAGGTAGTCAGGCTCGATGGCCCAGCCAGCTTCCTGAGTAAGCATGTAAAGATCCCAGCGTCCCCACCGCACCAGGCAGTAGAGGAAGAAGCCGATCGTGCCGAGGCTTGCGACAGCGAACAAGACCGCAGCGCCGCCGTAGGCCCTGAACCAATCCCGCGCGTTCCTCAGTCGCTGCCAGCCGCCTTCGAAGACCGCGCGTACCACCGGGAAAGCGGCACACGGCAGCCCTACGATCCGCGTGGCTGACATCACGATGCCGTGGGCCCCCGCGAGGACTTTGGCCGCCCGCCCCTCCGCCGTCGTCCAATAGATGAACCCCAGGAGCGCCATCAAAAAGAGCGACTCCGAATAGGCTGCGACGAGAAAGAAGGCGGTCGGGTGCGCGAAAATCGCGAGGCTACCGAAGAACTGGAGCAGGGGCGATATTCCCCAGCGATCGCAAAACAGGAAAAAGTAGCCCCAAAAACCCCACGCCGCAGTTTGAGCCGTAAGCAGCAGCGCGTTGTAGGTGGTGAGGCCGAGGACATAATGCAGCACGCCAGCTAGGGCCGGATAAGCCGGAAAGAATGCGACGTTCGACACTTCCATTAATTTGCGATCGATCGGCGGGAGAATCGTGTCGTAGCCGCGGTCGATGATGTTCGCGAACCAATAGCTATCATGCTGGACCAGCGTGTTGTAGCGATACGAGAGCGGCCCTGCGGGAGCGATGATCGCGACGGCGAGAAACACCTGCGCCAGCGTCATGATCAATCCTAAGCCGACAGCTCGGAACGGCTTCAGTTTGCGAATCATCGGATCGGAAGCCACCGGAGCAACAGAAGCATCGGGGGGCAAGCACGACTCTG
>JACDBM010000271.1 GCA_013694945.1 Chthoniobacterales bacterium | reverse complement strand
CCGCGATTTGCTCAGCGACCCGGCGAGATTGCAGCGCATGGCCGAAAACTGCGCGCAGCTTGCGCCGAGAAACGCGGCCAATCTTGTCGTCGACACGATGGAGAAATATACGCAAACCCGATGATGCTCGCCCCCGAAGCTGACCTGCAAAAACAACTCACGCAGGAGCGGCACCGCATTCATTTGATCGGGGTGGCAGGGAGCGGAATGAGCGGCATCGCCGCCTTGCTCCTCGAGCTCGGACATCAGGTCAGCGGCTCCGATCGGGTGGGTTCCCTCGAGACAAGCCGGTTGCAGCGATTGGGTTTGCGTTTCCACGTGCAGCACTCAGCCGAAGATGCGGCCGATGCGGAGTTCGTCGTCTTTTCCTCCGCGATCAAAGATAACAATCCGATCCTGGTCGCCGCGCGCGCCGCGGGGAAGCCGACCTTGCGCCGTGCGGAAGCGCTCGCTGCAATCATGCTCGGCAAACGCGGGATTGTGATCGCGGGCATGCATGGCAAGACGACGACCTCCTCCATGGCCGCGCACGTCTTCCGCGAAGGCGGCTTGCATCCCTCGCACTATGTCGGCGCAGAGATTCCCATTCTCGGCACAAATGCGCATTGGAATCCCCGCGGCGGATATTTCATCGCGGAGGGCGACGAGAGCGATGGCACACTGCGTTATTTTTATCCGGAGCACACGCTCATCCTGAACATCGAAGAAGAACACCTCGACTTCTACGCAGACCTGGCCGCGATCGAGGCGGTCTTCACGCAGTTGCTCGACCAGACCAGCGGCGGCATTTTCTTCTGCGCCGATGACGCGAACGTGAGGCGGCTTTGCGCTGCGCGTTCGGGGGCCATCTCGTATGGGTTCTCCGAGAACGCGAACTATCGCGGGAGGGACGTTAAGTTAAGAGACTTTGCATCCGTTTTCCGCGTTTGCCGAAACGGGGAAGAATTGGGCGAGGCCGTCCTGAACGTCCCCGGACGCCATAATGTGAGCAACGCGCTCAGCGTCATCGCCCTCGCCACCGAGCTAGGAATTCCCTTCGCGCAAGTCGCAACGTCGCTCCGCCATTTTGAGCACGCGCGGCGGCGGTTCGAGATCAAGTATGCGAGCGAGCGGTTTCTGCTCGTGGATGATTACGCGCATCATCCCACCGAGATTCGCGCGACTCTCGCAACTGCGCGCTCGACGGGACGCAACCGCGTGCTGACAATGTTTCAGCCGCATCGCTATTCACGCACGAAAGCATTGCGGAAAGAATTCGGCACGGCGTTCGATGACTCAGACCAGGTCTTTGTCGCGGATGTTTATCCCGCGAGCGAAGTTCCGATTCCGGGCATCAGCGGAGAAACGATCGTTGCGGAAATGTGCGCGCACGGTCATCGCGGCGCTGCCTACCAGCCGCGACTCGATCGCCTGCATCACGAAGTCGGGAACGTCATCGCTGAGGGCGATCTCGTGCTGAGCCTTGGGGCGGGGAATATCCACGAGCAGCTCGCGTTGCTCGCGGCCGATCTTGTCATTGCCGAGCGGTTACAGGAGATCGTGGGCAACAGTGGTCTGGTGCGGCTTTATGAGCCGCTTTCCAAGCACACCACCTTGCGCGTGGGTGGCCCGGCGCAGTTCTGGGTCGAGCCGCGGACAGAGCACGCGTTCGCGGAGATCATTCGTTTCTGTCGCAGGGAAAGTTTTCCTCTGTTTGTGATTGGGCGCGGCTCGAATCTGCTTGTGCGCGATGGCGGAATCCGGGGTGTCGTGGTGCATCCGTCGGGCGGGGAGTTCGACCGGATCGAAGTCGCTGGCGAGGAAATTACTGCGGGCGTCGGCGCCAAACTCAAGGACGTCGCTTACGCTGGAAAACGGGAAGGCATCGGTGGATTCGAATGGATGGAGGGCATCCCGGGAGCAGTGGGCGGTGGCCTGCGCATGAACGCCGGCGCGATGGGCGCGCAGACCTTCGAGAATGTTGTCTCAGTGCGATATCTTGACGGCGAAGGCAGCGCGCACATCAAGACCTCGGGCGAGTTGGAGGTGCATTATCGCCACGTGCCGGCGCTCGAACAGAACTACGCGGTTTCGGCCGTCTTCCGCGGCCAGCGTGCACCGAAGGAAAAAATCGCGGAACGAATGGAAGAGTCGCAGAAGAAGCGGCGCACGAGTCAGCCCGCCGCTTCGAGTGCGGGCTGTATCTTCAAAAATCCGCTGGCGTGTCCAGCTGGAAAACTGGTGGATGAACTCGGCCTCAAGAATACCGCGGTGGGGAAAGCGCGTGTCTCAAAAGTGCACGGGAATTTCATCGTGAACGACGGCGGGGCAACGGCCTTGGAGATGCTCGAGCTGATCGACAAGATCAAGGTTACCGCGCGTGAGAAACGCGGAATTGAATTGGAAACCGAAGTGCAAATCGTGGGGGAACCAGCGTGAGAGCAATAGCTCTGGGGCCGCAGGCTGCCAGCCTGCCGGCGCCGGCAGCCTGCCGGCGACACGTCCGAAGTTTGTACCCCGCAAAATCGAACCATTTGCGCGCACAGTTGTGCTCGGCAGGCTGCCGAGCACGGCGGGCTGGCAGCCTGCGCTCCCCGGAGATTCGCTATGAACGCGCTTAACGGAAAACATATCGCCGTGCTGAAAGGCGGACCCGGCAGCGAGCGTGATGTTTCGCTTGCCACCGCCGCAGGAGTTGAGAAAGCGCTGCGCTCGTGCGGCGCGGAAGTGACGGGAGTCGACGTGCGCGGATCCGAATTTGAATTGCCTGCCGGCACCGAGCTCGCGTTCGTCGCGATCCACGGCACTTTCGGCGAGGACGGTCAGGTGCAAGAAATTCTGGAAGAGCGCGGCTTGCCGTACACCGGTGAGGGCGTCGCGGAAAGCCGCATCGCGTTCGACAAAATCGCATCGAAAGAGAAGTTCGACCAACACGGCGTGACCACGCCGGAATGGGAAATCATCTCAGCTGGCCAGCGACCTTCGCTGACCCTGCCATTTGTCATCAAGGCGCCCCGGCAGGGCTCAACCGTCGGAGTCCATATTGTCAAGGAGGAAGCGGAGTTGGAGCCCGCACTCAAAGATGCTTCGCGATATGACGAGCGGCTCCTGGTTGAGAAATTTATCCCCGCGCGCGAACTCACCATCGGCGTGCTCGGCGAGCAGGTGCTGCCGATTCTTGAGATCATCCCGAAGGGCGGCTTTTACGATTTCACGAACAAATATCCATTCCTGAATCCGAGCGCCGGCGGTGCGGCGCAGCACATTTGTCCCGCCCACATCGCTGACGAACAGACGCGTGAAATTCAGTCTCTGGCGCTACGCGCTTATCACGCTCTTGGGCTCAAGGTTTACGCGCGGGTCGATATCATGCTGCCGGAAACAGGCGCTCCCACCGTGCTCGAAATCAACACAATCCCGGGAATGACGGAAGTGAGCCTGCTCCCGGAAGCCGCCGCGGCAGCCGGGATCAGCTATCCACAGTTATGCGTTCGCATCATTGAGCTGTCGCTCGCGGCGCGAAGGAGTAGCCGGGCATGAGTCGCATCCCGACAGAAAGACCGCGTGCACGGAACCAGCGCGTCTCGAACACGCGCCAGCGCCGGCAGCAACACCTCCTGGACGTGAAAGTGCGATCGCACACCGCGACACGCTATCGCAACAAACGGATTCTCGTCGTCGTCTCGAAAATTGTGCTCAGCATCCTCGTCCTCGCGAGCCTGATTGCCGGGGTGCGTTACGGAGCGAAGCGGCTCTTTTTCGACAACCCGGATTACCGCCTGAGCAAGATCGAAGTCCGGAGTGACGGGACGCTCCTGCGCGAGCAAGTGCTCGAAACCGCCGAGCTGCGCGAAGGTGAAAACATCTTCCGCGTGAACCTCGCGCGCGTGCACGATCAGCTTCAGCAGTTGCCGCAGGTCGATGAAGTCCAGGTGGTGCGAAATATGCCCGGCGAAATCGACATCCGGATTACGGAACGAAAGCCGGTGGCCTGGATCACGACAGACGAGGAGATGTCGGATCCGTTCACATCGGAAGCGGCCTTTCTGGTGGATGCGCGCGGGGTGCTCATGAAAGAAAAGAAGTTGCTCCCGGAATACCTCGGTCTGCCGGTGATCGCCGGGTGCGCGAATGAATCGCTCGAGGCCGGCAAAGTCATCGAGTCATTCGAAGCAAAGTCCGCGCTCGAATTGCTGCGCTTGAGCACGCGCAGCTTCATGCAGACACGGTTTCAGATTCGCGAGATCGATGTCTCGAAAGGTTATTGCCTGCTCGTGACGGACAAAAATCACACCCGCGTCACCTTTGGTTTCGACGGCCTCGAAGCGCAGCTGCAACGCCTCGAACAGTTCCTCATCTACTCGGATGATTCGAGGCGCGAACTGGAAACCGTGAACCTGCTAGTCCAGCGCAACATCCCCGTGACGTTCACCAAGTCCCCAACTGAAATCATCAACGAGACGATTGATCCCGAGGGCGAGGAACCAAAGATTTTGAAAGCAACGCCCGTGCACCCCGAAACGAAAACGGAACCTGTGCCGGCGATAAAAGGGAAATCAACCGCATCGGCATCGAAGATTCGCAAGGCGATGCCAGTCGAACGGGGAAGGAAGAACTAGGACATGGCGAGCAGTGACTTAATGGTGGGACTGGAGATTGGGACCTCGAAGATTTGTGTCGTGGTGGGCGAGGGAAGACCTGACGGCACAATCAAAATCCTGGGCGTGGGGCAGGCGCCGTCGCGGGGAGTGCGGAAAGGCGAGATCGTCGACTTTGAGACGGCGATGAAGTGCGTGCACGAAGCGGTGGCCGACGCGGAAACAAAAAGCGATGTGATGATTCGCAGCGTTTACGTGGGCGTAGCCGGATCGCACATCCAGAGTTTCAACAACCGCGGGCTGGTGATTTTGCCTGAAGACCGCGACGAGATCGATGAGCAGGACGTGGAGGATGTGAAGATCAACGCGCGCGAGGTCAGCATTCCGTCGCAGAACGCGTTTCTTCATTCGGTTATCCAGCATTATCACGTGGACGGACAAGACGGAGTTCTGAATCCGGTCGGGATGCTCGGTGAACGGCTGGAAGCCGATTTTCACATCATCCACGGAATGCGAACGCGCATTCAAAACACGATCCGCTGCGTAAAAGAATTGCCTCTTGATGTGGAGGACGTCGTCTTCACCGCGCTCGCTTCCGCCCAAGTCGTACTCACGCCGCATCAAAAGAGCCTGGGCGCTCTCGTGATCGATATCGGCGGAGGGACGACGGATTACATCCTGTATGTGGACGGCGCGGTGAAACAAAGTGGCGTTCTCGGCGTGGGCGGCGATCACATCACGAACGACATCTCGATGGGATTGCGCCTCCCGATGACGCGGGCAGAGAAATTAAAGATCGAGGAAGGCGCAGTGACGCTGGGCAACTCTCTTCCGGGTGAGACCGTGCTGCTGAAAGACGATTCCGGCTTCGCAGGAAAGGAAATCGAGCGCGAAACATTAAACACGATTATTCACCTGCGCCTCCGCGAGACGTTCGAGTTGTTGAAGCGGAAACTCGATGAAGAGCCGTTCATCAATTACATCGGGGAAGGTATTTTCATCACCGGCGGCTGCAGCCACCTCAAGGGCATCGATCATCTGGCGGAGGAAATCTTCGAGCTGCCCGCGCGCGTGGCGCATGCGCAAACGATGTCGGGGCTCACTTCGGCCTTCGAGAATCCGCAGTTCTCCGCCGCGATTGGGCTGATCAAGTACGCGCAAGCCGTCCAGGTGGACCGCCGTCCACGGCGTGGTTTCAGCCGGATCTTCGGTAAACTCTTCAGTGGCATGCGAGGATGATCTTCGGTCGGCGATCAATTCTGTTTCCAAGACGTTCATGACTGCGCCGTGCTGGTCGCGGCATTCTGCCGCCACGAACTTCCCCTGTGCGCACCTCAGATGCGTTCCGCATCCACTCGAAATTCCGCAATCGCCTGGAGCCAATTGCCAGCACGCTGGAAGCGTGCACGCCCCAGAACTCAAATCCGAAAAACCTGCCTAACAAGTGAGGAATCATGATCCAACTTAACCGCAACTACAGCCTTCCGGAGCGCGACGAAGAAATCATTTCGCTCAAGGTCATCGGCGTCGGTGGCGCCGGTTCAAATGCCCTCGACCGCGTGGTGCTCGATGGACTCGACAAAAGCGACCTGATCGTGGCGAACACCGACGTTCGATCGCTCGCTAGTTCGGTGGCTGCGACGAAAGTGCAGCTCGGCCGAAGCGTGACGCGCGGCCTCGGGGCGGGCGGCGATCCCGAGATCGGTTACAACGCCGCCGTGGAAGCAGTGGATGAACTGCGAGGTGCTCTCGCGGACGCGCGGCTGATTTTCATCTGCACGGGTCTGGGCGGCGGGACCGGTTCCGGGGCTGCTCCGGTGATCGCGGAGCTCGCGCGGGAAACGGGCGCCCTTGTAATTACTTTCGCCACGATGCCCTTCGCTTTCGAAGGCAGCCGGCGGAGCGCGCAAGCGGAGGAAGCGCTCGCCCATCTCCAGAAAGTATCGAGTGCCGTCATCTGCTTCGAGAACGACCAGATGGGCGACATCGTTGCGCCGAAAGCAGGAATCCATCAGGCCTTCGCGGCCGCGGATGTGACAATCAGCCAAAGCGTTCGCTCCATCATGAGCCTCATTCAACGGCCGGGCCTGATTCAGATTGGCTTCGATGATCTTCTCTCCGCGCTTCGTAATTCGAATGCCCGCTGCCTTTTTGGTTATGGCGAATCGGACTCCGACAATCGCGCTTATGATGCGCTGACGCAGGCATTGAAAAATCCGCTGATGGATCGTGGCCGGATGTTGTCGGACGCGAGCAGCGTGCTTGTGCAAGTGGCCGGCGGACCGGCGATGACGCTCTCCGAGGTCGAGATGCTGATGCAGGAACTCAACCGTCACATCAGCGACGACACACAAATTCTGTTTGGCACCGCGGTGGATGGTCGAATGGGAAACCGGTTGGCAGTCACGATCATCAGCTCGCTCGCAGGCAACCGAGACGTCGCGCAGCAGCCGGTTTTCCAACATGCTTCCACGGCCACTCCGGCGGCCCCGGAATGGATGGCGGAGCCGGAGCGAGAGAGAAAAAAAATATCGGAAACATACTCGCCGCCGGAACCGGAGGCGGAAGCTTTGGCCGCGGCTGAGGAAGAGTTCGTCTCGGAGGAGAAACCCTCGGAGCGGCCTCCTCTGGAGCGCCCGGTAGGAACAACCCAACAGACACTGACGCAGCCTGAACTGCCGGAGGAAGAGCCGCAGCCAGAGGAGATTGATTTCCAACCCGCTGAGACCATTTCTCCAACTCCAATTACCTCACCTGCTTCTCAAAATGCCGAGGAGATCTCAGAGCC
>JACDBM010000267.1 GCA_013694945.1 Chthoniobacterales bacterium | reverse complement strand
GAGCTTTGAACTTCTCCGTGTTCTGCAGAACGAATTCCTGCGGTGAAATGCCCGCCTTTTCGGCCGACTGCTGCACCTTTTGGCCATGCTGATCGACGCCGGTGAGGAAGAAGACTTCGTCCCCTTTGTCCCCTTTCAAACGGCGATACCGCGCAATCACATCCGCGAGCACCTTTTCGTAGGCGTGTCCGATGTGTGGCGCACCATTGGTATAATCGATCGCAGTCGCGAGATAGAAGCGCTCCGGCATTTGGAGGGAGAGATTCGAGGAGCCTCAGGCTGCACGCAACCAGCTTGCTGCCGTTGCAAGCTCACTCTTCCAATCCGCGCGGCAATTGGCTGCTCGCGGCGGTGGCCCGAAGTCCGCGGCCGTCAATGTTCCAGCACGACCGTCGCCATCGCGTGATCGTCGGTGTGACTCAGACTCACCCAAGCCGCGGTTACGCCGCGCTCGCCGGCGAGGCTCTTCGCGCCCCCTTCGAGCGCAACGAAAGGCTGCCCGCTGGCCGCGCGGCAGATATCGATGTCGCGCCAGCCCATCGCTTTCCCAATTCCAGTCCCAAACGCTTTTGAGACCGCTTCCTTGGCCGCGAAGCGCGCGGCGAAGTGACGCGCCGGGTATTTCATGGATTGGCAGTAGGCAATTTCTCCGGCGGTAAAGACGCGTTGGAGAAAGCGGTCGCCGAAGCGCTGGAGCGAATGTTCAATTCGCGAGCATTCTACGATGTCGACGCCCACCCCGAGGACACTCATCCCTGGTAGTTTTCCATCAATCCGAGCATCTCCCGCACGGCAGCCTCGAAGCCGATGAACGCCGCGCGCGACACGATCGAGTGCCCGATGTTCAGCTCAGTCAGGTGCGGGATTTTGTGAATCGATACGATGTTATGGTAGTTGATGCCGTGTCCTGCGTTCACCTGCAGATTTAAGTTGTGCGCGTGCATCGCCGCCTCGCGTAATCGCTCGAGCTCCTGCCGGGCGAATTTTTCGGTGAACGCGTTTGCCAGCTTGCCGGTGTGCAACTCCACAATGTCTGCGCCAAGCTCCCCCGCCGCGTCGACCTGCTCCCGCACTGGATCGATGAACATGCTCACGCGAATCCCCGCAGCATGCAGACGTTTCACCGTCGACCTCAGCTCGCGCGCATGAGCAATTAAATCCAGACCACCTTCGGTTGTGATCTCCTCGCGTTTCTCCGGCACAACGCACACTTCGTCGGGAACGATGCGCAGGGCGAAGTCGATAATGCCCGCAGTGTTGCCCATCTCAAGATTCAACTTCGTCATCACGTTTGCGCGCAGCCGCTCGAGGTCGCGATCCTGCATGTGCCGTCGATCCGCGCGGAGATGCGCGGTGATTCCGTGCGCTCCGGCACGCTCGCAAATGCTTGCAATCGCGATAGGATCCGGCTCCGCATTTTTTGATTCCGGCATCGTCGCATAACGCGCCTGCCGCAAAGTCGCGACGTGGTCGATGTTAACTCCGAGGCGCAGCGTGCTCACTGGCGTCAATAGGAGCGAGCGCGTGGATTCGAGCAAGAGGAATGGAGGCGAGCTTATGAGGGGCGCGCGCTGCAACGCAGCGGCCGCTGGAACTAAGCTGCCAATCTGATCACAACCTAAAGTGGGCCGGCAGAAGCTCGAGCGATCGTGCGGATTAATCCAAGCGCTGGAGTGAGGGGAGGCCGTAATTCTCCTGCAGGCCCGCCGCTTCCGCGGCGACCTGCGTCATATCCAGCGCAAGCTGCTTTGGATCCTCTTCAGTCTCTATCTTGACGAAGCCGTCAAGAGGCTGCTGCGCCGCTTCCGCAACGTCGCGCAAGGACTTCACTTCTTTGCCGTTCACCTTCTGGACTGTGAGATAGGCGTGCTCGTCATAACCGATGGTGGAGTTCGCAGGCAGGACCTGGCTCAGGATGACCACGCGGCGATTACCCTCGGGGAAAAGTTCGCCTTGGAAACGATCGAGATAGACGAACTTCTGCGGAGCTTCTTTCTGCCAGTTGGCACCCCATTCCTTTAAATACTGCCGCGACAACTCCTGGAAGACCAGCCCACCCAGAACGTAATATAAGGGCGGCTGATCGACGTTGTAGGGGGGTATGACGTAGTCGTGCGCAGCACGGTGATCGAGAACGACATTAAGCTGCATCGACTTGCCTGCGCGCTCGATCTGAAAGGGTATGGTGTCGCCCGCAAAGGCCTTTGAAGTGATCAGATTTGTAAACTCGATTTTGCCGTAGAGCGGATCGACGTAATTGCCGTTCTGGTCGAGTTCGTGATTCCCGATCGCCGTCACGATGTCGCCCACCTGCAGGCCAGCATTCGCCGCGGGCATGTTTGGCTCCAAGCTCATGACGTAGACACCGCCCGCCTTCCCTGTTTGGCCGGCGAATTTCCGCAATTGCGGATCGCGCGTTGGAAAGAAGCTGAAACCGGCTGAGGGAAATCCGCGGTAGTTCCCGGTTTCGGCGGCTTGCAAGAAGTGCGCAATGATCGGCGCCGGAATCGCATCGAGCACCTGTGAGCGCGGATCGTAACGCAGCAACAAGCCCGCAAGCTTGTTGTTTTTCACCAGAGGAATGGTGTAGCTGTTATCACGATACTGCATCGACATGCTGATGCGATAAGTGAGGAACTGGCCTACGTCCGCCGGATAGCGCGTCATCTGGATCGTGGTCACGAGACCCTCGGTCACGGCCAGCGCGCCGGTCGGCTCCAGTTGCAGAGCCGCAACGCGATCCCCCACCACGGTATCCACGGCCAATTGGAGGGGCGCCAAGCCTTCCAGGAATTTTTTCTCGGTGGGTTCAACGAGCGCAAGGTTCGCCTCGTAATCAACCACCATCACTTGGGCGGCCATCTTTTCGCCAGTCTCCGCGCGCTCCAGTTCGACGTAGTTCTGATTCGCAACCAAATCGGCCGTCACGAGCACCCGGCCTTTGGAAAGGACAGCGCCCAGAGCGCGCTTGGAAAACGGCGCCTTCTTCTGCCACGGGCGCTGATAGTCGTAGGGTTGGCCGGTCACGTTCACTCTCACGAGCGAAAGCTCCTTCGGCTTCACGGACGGGACAGACTCGGCCGCCTTTTTGGTTTGTCCCACCGCGAGGCTACCACCTACCAGCAGCAGCAGCAGTGCAGAGATGTGAAAAGGAAGCACATGCATCAGCCATGATCCTCCGCGGTCGAGAGCAACGCCGGTGGCTCTGCGTTCAAATTCTGCTCCTGGGAAACGTTGTAGCGCTTGTTGATTCGCTCGCGCGCTGCCTCCACTTCGCGGCGGTCGAGCACTAACGGAGGTCCATCTCCGATCATCCGCACAACGAATCGGTCCGGCGTGCCCGAGAACACTCTTGCCAGATCTTCCAGTGTTTTGATTTTTTCGCCGTTCACTTCATTCACGATGCCCGCGCGGTAGGGCTGGAGGTAAGTATTAATTGGATCGGGAAGAATATTCGTGAGCACGATCACCTCGGGATGCTCGAGGTAAAGTTGCTCCATGACGTAGAAGTCATAATAGTGGCGCAGCCGGAGGTCTTGCGGCTGGTAGGCTTGGATCAGATCAAGCGAGAGCGGCTGAAACAAAAGACCGCCATAGACCACATAGCGCGGCCGCACATCGTAGCTGCGTCCCTGGATCGAGAACGGCCAGACCGGGCCTAGCTCGACCTCCACGGAGAGGGGCTGTTTATCGCGCAGGATGTCGAGCTTAACGGTGTCGCCTTTGAATTTGCGCTCGACGACTTCTGGCATTTCGACGCGCTCGCCTTCCAGCTCGACATTAGCATCGCTGGCAATGGGGTGATCGTCGATCGCCAGCAGCACATCACCCGGGAGGATTTTCTTTGCGCAAGGACCGGCTTCCACCACCGTCCAGACGAGGATACCGCGGCCATCATCCTTTAAGCCTAGAAAACGCCGCTGCGCGGGATTCTGCAATTTGCCGTAGGTCATTCCAAGATCGACGTATCGATCGTAACGGCCGTCCTCAATATCCTTGAGGAAACGCTGGATCACTGGCGTCGGAATCATGTAGGCGACGCCTTGAGCGACGTCGCCGCTGTAGCCTTGAAAGGCAACGCCGACGACCTTCCCGTTCTGCATGACGGGCCCGCCGCTGTTCCCCGGATTAATCTGCGCGCTGATTTGAATCGCGAGATGCTGGTCGATCGAAGAATGGGTGTAGAGCTGGAAATCGACGCGCGAGACGATGCCTGTCGTGACGGACATTCGCTCCCCACCGATCGGATAGCCATAAGCTGAGACGGTCGACTCGAGCTCAGGAATCCCACCAAAGCTGAGAGGGACCATGCCTTTTCCAAACTCCGGCGCGGCGACCTGGATCA